>CAOKHI010000042.1 GCA_948468275.1 uncultured Clostridium sp.
TTACAAAATAAAATATATTACTTAGTCTTCGCTACTTACTGCTATTGTCTGTGATTAGTAACTAAAATTTTCTAAAACATTTTCATATTGCTTTTTCTTATTATTTGTATTAGAATATTTGTATTATAAATTAAGGAGTTTTAAGTATGAATAGTAAGCAAAGAGCATATTTACGTGCTTTATCTAATAAATTGGATGCTATTTTTCAAATTGGGAAAAATGGTTTAAATGATAATTTTATTAAACAAATTGATGATGCTTTAGAGGCTCGTGAATTAATTAAAGTTACAGTCTTAGAAAATGCACCAGAAGATAATTATTCACTTGCAAATCGCTTAGCATTAGATACTAATTCTGTATTAGTTCAAATAATTGGTAATAAAGTAACTTTGTTTAGGCCTAAGAAGAAAAATTCTAAAATACAATTACCTAAATAAGAGGTGTTTTATGGTTTATATAAATTATGATAAGTTAAATAGTATTAATTTAAAAAATGATAATTTCTATGTTGTTATGGATTTTGATATGACTATTACAAGTAGTACTAGCCCTGGTTCATGGAATGTTTTAGAAAATCCAAAATTTATGAATCCTAATTTTAAAAAAGATTCTTTAAAATTAGTTGATAAATATTATCCTTATGAATTAGATTATAGTTTAGATATGAACACAAAATGTACTTTTATAGAAGAATGGTATACTAAAAATATGAATTTATTTTATGAATATGGATTAACTTATGATGTTTTAATTAATTGTGTAAAAGATTCTAATGTTTGTTTTAGAGAGGGATTTAAGAATTTTTTTGATTTTTTAAATAAAAATAATATTCCTATTATAATATTATCTGCTGGTATTGGTAATGTAATCTTTGAAGTTCTAAAACTTAACAATTGTTTATATGATAATGTTTGTATTATTAGTAATTTTATAGAATTTGAGAATAATAAAATGAAATTTTTTGATAATACTATTATTCATTCTTGTAATAAAAGTATTACTAAGCTTCCTAATGATTTTAAATCTAAGATTATTGGTAAAGAATATATTTTGTTGTTTGGCGATTTAATTGAGGATTTAAATATGGTTGCAAAAGATGATTTATATAGGACTTTATCTTTTGGTTTTTTAGAGAAAAAAATTGAAAGTAATTTAGAGCTTTATAAAAATTCTTTTGATGTTGTTTTAACTAATAACGGTTCTTTTGATGATATATTAAAAATAATAAATGCCAATTAAATTAATTAGCATTTATTATTTCTTTTATATAATATTCATTTCCTTGTTCATCTATATATCTCAAATTAGGAAATGTTCTTTTCATTTTTTCGTTTGAAAATAGTATATCTTCAATTTGTGTCTTTAATTTTAATATATTATTTTTCTCTTCTTTTGTTTGTACGTTATAATACTGATTTACTACTCTTGTCTGATATGTTTTTATTCCCCAAACTGTTGCTATACAATCTAAGGTTAAGTATATTATTATTATACTATTTATTATATTTCGTTTATTTATAGGTATTTTTTCTATTAATTTATCTATCCATGGTTGTATAAATTTTACTAATAAAATTGCAAGTATTCCCCAAAATAGTGAATATTTAATGCATATTCTACCATTTAAGTTTAATGTTATAAAAGAATAATCCCAAAATCTAGTTCCATACATTGCCTCTAATATATAGCTTAACATGTACTCAATTATATTTCCTACTATACTTCCATAAATAAATAATTTAGTATAGCTATTTTTAAATTTGCCCAAAATTATTATTACTAAAGCAGCCCCCACACCATAAACAGGACAAAAAGGTCCCCAAACTAAACCTTTTCTACTTTCTATAACTCCTGTTGTTACATAGCAAAAAATAGTTTCTATAACTAGTCCTACTATACTAAATATTACTATATACCAAATAATTTTATGAATAGTTATTTTTACTTCCTCTTTATCCACATTTTTCTCCATTTCAAGTATTATATTACACATTTTACAATATTTTGTGAATAATTACCATAGTTTTTGCAATTTTTTTATTGACAGTTCCATTTTTTTATGCTAATATATTTATTGCATTCGAAATTTATGGGTCAGTAGCTCAGTTGGATAGAGCACAGGCCTTCTAAGCCTGGGGTCGGGGGTTCGAATCCCTCCTGGCTCACCAAAACAGTATAATACAAACCCTTGTAAGGGGCTAAGAAAAAAACATTTCAATTTACATTGCTGTATTTTGAGATGTTTTTATTTTATCTACATATAATTTTTTATTATTCATTTACAATCTATTCATCTTTTAAATATTTTTCCCAATCCATAAAAGCATGACCTATTCTTAATACTAATGCTTTAGAATTTCCTTCATCTACAATATAAAATACTATGTAATTTCTTACATTGATTTTTCTAATGTTTTTATGACCAGTTAATTCTTCATTTAAAATAGGCATACTTCCTGCTAGATTTTCTAATTTTTTCAGTTCTTGTTTAAATAAAATTTTATATTATCTGCTATAATATCACCTGATAAATTATGCCTAAGATATAAAATAATATTTTCTAAATCTCGTTCAGCAGTTTCTGCAATTTCAACAATATATTTTTTCATAATATTTGCTCCAACCTTTTATATGTTATCTATTTTAGCCAAAACTTCATCCAAAGAATATACTTTATTTGTTTTTATATCGTCTAGTCCTTTTTGCAATTTTTCTTTTAGATCTTTTTTACTTTTTATTGTTACACTGTCTGGAGCTTCTTTATCTATAAATGATAATTTTAAATATTCAATAAAATTAATAACTTGATTAGTAAGTTCTTCTGGTAATGTTTCAATTTCATTATATAATTTTTGTTTTTCTATAGACATATGATACCTCCTATATTAAACTTATGTTATTATTATATCATTTTTTTCTTTAAAAAATCACTAAATTTGAGAAATACTTTATATTACCTAAAATATCTCACTTTAATTTCTTATTTTTGTACCATCTTATAATTATAATAACATTCGTTTTATAAAAATCCCCTCAAAACTATTGTCAAATGTCTCATAAGATTATATAATTTCTTTGGTGATTATAGTGAAAAATAAAAATAATAAATATCCTTTTGCTAATGAAATAAAAGAAATGAAAGATAATTTTAAAAAAATGATTGATTCCATGTCTGATGATGAATTTCTTGATTTTATAAATTATATAAATGCTTGTTCTTACATCTCTAATGAAGATTATGACAATATCCCTCTTTAACTTCAAAAATTATATTTTTGAGGTATATTCATTATGCCCTTTATTTTTACTTTCTTTTTTATTAAAAATAGAACTTTCCTATTATATGAAGAAACGGAATAACAACATTCCGCTTCTATTAGTAAATATACTTAAAACATGGAGTAATATTATTTTTAGTTTACAAAAAGTGAATAAAAGGCATTGACTTGCATATAATAATATTGTACAATATTAAGTACAATAAATAGTACTAATTATGAAAGGAGTGATTTGTATGTTAGCTGTAAATTATTCAACAATTAGAAGCAATTTGAAAGATTATTGCGATAAAGTAACAGATGAAAATGAAACAGTAATAGTAACAAGAAAAGATGAAAAGAATGTTGTTCTAATAAGTCTTGAAAAGTATAACGAATTTATAAGAAATATGAAAAATACAGAATATCTAAATAAAATAGATAAAGCATTTAAACAAGTAGAAGAAGGCAAAGTTGTTGTCAAAACAATTGAGGAATTGGAGGCAATGACAAATGAGTAATATTTTTGCTGATGAAGCATGGGAAGATTATACAGACTGGCAAATAAGAGATAAGAAAATAGCAATACGCATAAATGAATTAATAAAAGATATAAATAGAAATGGATTAAATCAAGGAATAGGAAAGCCTGAGCCATTAAAACATAGGAAAGCTTGGAGTAGGCGAATAACGCAAGAACATAGACTTGTATATAACTTTGATGAAAATAAAAATCTTATAATATTGTCTTGTAAAGGTCATTATGAAAATAGTAAATAGGGAGTGATAATAAGGTTTTAAAAATAAAGAAAACAAATATTAACCTAAATATAAAAAGACGTTACAATTTTAAGCTTGTAACGTCTTTTTTTATAAAAATACATTATTAAATAAGTACATATGCATTTGATGGATTTACTGAAAATTTTGGAGTATATATAAGCCAATCTGTTACATCATCAATTGTGAACCATTTTTCGTCTCCTTCATGCATATTTTCTATATTATATGGCTCTTGTATTAGTTTTGCTTTGAATTTGTCTTCTTTAAATTCAATAAGCTCAAACCATATATGTTCACAATCGCTTTTATCTTTTATTGGTAATCCTATTTTTATAATAATTTTGTTTTCTTTATTTTTTGCTTGTTCTTTTACAAAATTAAACCTTTCTACTGCTAGTTCCTTCATTCTTGCTGTTTCTTCATTGCTTAATAGGAATATCGGATTATCTTCCCATAAATTATTGAATTCAGATACTTTAGTATATTTTCCTTGTTTTTCATCTTCTTCACTTTTATATATGAATATTATACTTGTTTTACTGTTGTGCCCATTTTGCCTATCTTGAATACTTCCTAAATCTAATTTTTCATATTCTTTTATTCCTTGTGTCCATGAAACATATGTAGCAACAACTGGTTGCCTATTTGATAGCATTCCAATAAATGCTGTATTTTTATGCTTTTCTTTTTGATCTATTAAGTGATTTGCAAATGTTGTAATTAGATTATAATGGCTATTATAGTAGTCTTCATTTGATTGTAAAATTTCAAGTTCAGTTAATCCACATCTACAAAGTCCATGTGTGTGTAGCCATACTTCTTTTTTATCATTGTTTACTGCTTGTACTGTAAATAAGTCATTAGAACTTGGTATAACTTTTGAATTAACTGCCATCTTTATCCATGAGGCTGGTATTAGCTTTTCAGCACTTTCGTCCATAATTGCAATTAGATTTGGTATCATTGCTAATGCAACTTTTAGTTGAAGATGATAAGATTTTTTTGAATTTTCACTAAACTTCATAAAAATTGTTAATGTTGCTTGTTTGTTTTTTAGTTTGTTTTTTTCTTCTTCTTTAAAAACATAATTTTTATTTATATACATTTCTGGTACAGCGAATTCACTTGGATAATATCCTATTTCATATTTCTCATTTTCATAACTTAATTTTATTTTTCCAGGCTTATTATTTGTTAATTCATCGCTTTTTATAATTTTTACCCCTTCTATGTCGGCAATTCTTTTAGTTGCAGTTTCTACTAATTCTTTAATATTATTTTCTGGTATAACTATCATATAAGATTCTTCTTCCCAATATCCTAAAGGCTTTTCCTCATATTCCTCAATTTTATTTTTACTTTTATTAAAAAACATATTTTACAGTTGAGATTAGTTTCTCAACTTTCCCCCTTTCATCTACATATTTTTTCCCTTAATTGTTCTAATGCTATTTTTCTACTACTTATTTGATTTTTTTCTTGTTTTGATAACTCTGCTAGAGTTTTTCCATTTTCTAATTCGAATATTTCATCAAATCCAAATCCATTTTCTCCTCTTATTGTGGTTGATATATAGCCTTCTATTTCCCCTTTTACTATATATTCTTTTTGGTTTTCATCTACATATGCTACCATAGTTACATATTTTACTTTTCGTTTTTGTTTTGATAAGTTGTTCATTTTTTGTAATATATATTCATTTCTTTGTCTTGCATGTTCATTTTTTGATTTGTCTTGTCCTAAAAATCTTGCTGTTTCTACCCCTGGCCATCCGATTATACTCATGTATGCATATTCCACTATCATCACCTATACATGGGATTTTTGTGTGTTTATTTATTATTCTTGCTTTTTTTAAGGCATTTTCTTCAAATGTTTTTCCATCTTCTTGTATTTCTATTTCGCAATTTATATCTTTTAAACTAATTATCTCATATTCTTTTAATATATCTTTTATTTCTTTTATTTTTCCTTCATTTGTCGTCGCTACTAATATTTTTTTCAAAACTTCTCCTCCTTTACATTTATATTTATTATACTTTACTTTTATTGCAAAAATCAAGCATTTTTTCTTACCTTTACTATAATACAATGTTTAAATAAAGATGCAAAGATTTTATTCTTTGCATCTTTTACTTTCTTTTTGTTTATTCTTGTATTTCTTTTCTAAAAACCTTTCCCTCCCTAGTTCTTGTTGCTTTTTGTGAAGCGTTTTTGTTAATTTTTTCTTAACATGAATATGTAGTTATAAATACTATATGTTTTGTTGTAGATTTTTGTTATGTAAATTTTTATTACTAAAAGTATTGTGTTTTATTCCTTTTATTCTTATTTTTATTGATTCTAAACCATATTACATTTATAATATGTATATATTTTTATGGAGGGCTTATAACGAATGAATTTATTGATTTTTCTTATTCTAAAAAGGCAATAACTTTGATTGCTTTAGTTATAACTGTTATTTTAATTTTGCTTTTAGCAGGTATTAGTATTGCTGTTTTTATAAATAGTAATATTATAAAAACAGCAATGCTGTCATCTGATAAATATATGGATTCTGCTAATGCTGAAGCTAACACTTTAACTGAACTGTATAGTTCTATCTTGGTTGCTACTGATGATGATGCTAAAATAACTATTTCTATGAAAGATTTAGATGCAGTTATAAATGAAAAAGTAAAAAATGCTACTCAAGGTGCTACTTCTGTGCCAATTGGCAATATAATATCACAGATGGGTACTAAGCCTCCTGTTGGTTATTTAATTTGTGATGGTAGAGAATATAAAATTTCTGATTATCCTTTACTTGCTAGTTACTTTAATGAACAATTTGGATCTTCTCAATTTTTTGGTGGAACAGATGGAAATTTTAAAGTTCCAGATTTAAGAGGTGAATTTTTAAGAGGCTATGGAACAAATTCACATGCTAATCAAGGTGATGGGGAAGATGTTGGTTTACACCAGGATGCTACTGAACATACATATATTACTGGTAGTGACCGTGTTTCTTGGATATCAGGTTCTGGTACACCAAGAAATTCAGATAAATTACTTGATAATTCATATACTTTATATGGAGGATCTGGTGCAGTGTCGTTAGCATCTACTTATCCTCGACATTATGCTTCAAGACCTACTAATACATCTGTATTATATTGTATAAAATATTAAGAAGTTTTAACCTTATTATAAATAACTAAACATGACCGTGTTAATAGTGTTATAATGAACTAGCCTTTTGAAAGGTAATACTGGAGAAAGGGGGAGCAGGCGGTAACCTGCTCCTTTTCTATACAAAAAAGAGCTATGCGGTAACATAGCCCGAGCAAACTTATTTTTGACTTCATACGAGTTTGCTAGCTATAATAAATTATAGCTAGCACTTTTATATTATGCAAGTATTAAATAAATATTCTAATAAATTGGCTTAAATTTAAGTTTTTTCATAGATAATAAATTATAATAACCCATAAAGAACTTAAATGTGGCTAATTTAAAAGGAAATAAAGCTACCATAGTTGAGTTTTTTGATTAATTCATTTCTACTTTACCAACAATTTCATTTATATCTTCTATTTTATGCATATTCATATATTCTTCTATTTCATTTATTGTTTTTATACTTGTATCTGGACTTATAAAGTTTCCTGCTCCTATTGATATTGCTTGTGCTCCTGCTAGCATAAATTCTATTGCATCTTGTCCATTTACTATTCCACCCATTCCTAATATTGGTATAGTAACTGCTTTTGATACTTGGTACACCATTCTTACAGCTACTGGTTTTATTGCTGGTCCTGATAGACCTCCTGTATTGTTTGCTAAGATTGGTTTTTTCTTGTGTATGTCTATGCTCATTCCAAGTAGTGTGTTTATTAGAGATACTCCGTCTGCTCCTGCATCTTGTACCGCTTTTGCTGGTAGTGTTATGTCTGTTACGTTTGGCGTTAGTTTTACTATTAGTGGTTTGGTTGTTAATACTTTTCTTACTTGTGTTGTTACTTCTTTTACTCCTTCATATGTTGTTCCAAATGCAAGACATCCTGCTTTAACATTTGGACATGATAGGTTTAGTTCTACTCCATCTATGTCTAATGTGTTTAATACTTTACATAGCTCTACATATTCTTCTATTGAACTTCCACATGCATTTACTATTATTTTTGTGTCAAATTGTTTTAACCATGGTAAGTCATTTTCCATAAAGTATTCTACTCCTGGATTTTGTAATCCTATTGCATTTAACATTCCTGATGATGTTTCACATACTCGTGGTGGTTTGTTTCCTGGACGTGGTTTTAGTGATGTTCCTTTTGTGCATATTCCTCCTAGTTTGTTTAAATCTATAAAATCTGTAAATTCTCTTCCATATCCAAATGTACCTGATGCTACTGTTACAGGGTTTTTCATTTTTATTCCTGCTAGATTTACGTTTGTGTTCATTTACTTGCTCCTTCCTTTTTGTTATTTTTATATTTCTACATCTGTTGCATTAAATACTGGTCCTGCTTTACATACATGCCAATATTGTGGCGCTTCTTTTGGACTTTTTGCTTGTTTTACTGCACAGCCTAAACATGCTCCTAATCCACATGCCATTTTTTCTTCTAATGATATTTGACATGGTATGTTTTGTTCTTGTGCAAGTGTTTGTACTGCTTTTAACATTGGTAATGGTCCACATGCAAATATGGCATCAGGTTTTTGTTTTTGTATATCTTGTTTTAATATGTCTATTGCAAATCCTTTTTGTTTATATGACCCGTCATCTGTTGTTATTGTAAGGTTATGTGATACTTGCTCAAATTCTTTTTCTAATACTACATATTCTTTATTTCTAAATCCTAAATATGTATGTATTTGTGTGTTTGTTTGCTGTTTTAATTGTTTGCTAAGTTCATATAATGGGAATATTCCTATTCCTCCTCCTATTATTGCAACATTGTTATATTCTTTTACTTTAAATGTTCCATATCCTAATGGTCCTATTATGTCTAATTCGTCTTTTTCTTCTCTTTTAGCAAGTAATGTTGTTCCTTTTCCTTTTACTTGAAATATAAATTCAAGTATTCCTGTTTCTTTTTCCATATTATATATACTTATTGGTCTTCTTAATAATGGTTCTACATTATCTACTACTCTTATTTCTATAAAGTGCCCTGGTTTTGCATTTTCTACTATTTTATTTGCTTGTACACTAAATTTGTATATATCGTCTTTTAGTTGCTCTTTTTTTATAATTTTTGCTTTTATGTTGTATTTCATTATTTTCCCCTTTCTTTTATTTAATTGCATTATTTAATTCTTCTTTCATTCTTAGTGCTTCTGCTCTTGTTGCTTGTGCAAATTCTTCTTGTTTAAATTGATTTTCCCATCTTTGTTGTTTATATGCACACATTAGGCTTCTTGATGCATTTATTATTCCTCCTAATCCATTTTTATCAAATCCTAATGCTATATCTTCTGCTTTTCCTCCTTGTGCCCCATAGCCTGGTATTAAAAAATATGTATTTGGCATTATTTCTCTTAGGGTTTGTAGTTGTTTTGGATATGTAGCTCCTACTACTGCACCTATTGCACTATATCCATTTTGTCCTATTAGTTCTTTTCCCCACTCATTTACTAATTGCCCTACTGTTTCATATACTGTTTTTCCATTTTCTAGTTTTAAATCTTGTAATTCTCCTGATGATGGATTTGATGTTTTTACTAATATGAATATTCCTTTTGTATATTTTTTGCAATCTTCTATAAATGGTTTTACTCCATCTATTCCTAAGTATGGATTTACTGTTATAAATTCTACATCAAATATTGGTTCTTCCTTTTCATTTAATGGTGTTTTTCCTAAATATGCATTTGAATATCCTGCTGCTGTTGAACCTATATCTCCTCTTTTTACATCTGCTATTATTATCATTTCTTTTTGTTTTGCATATTGACATGTTTGTTTGAATACTTCTATTCCTTCTACTCCAAACATTTCATAAAATGCTATTTGTGGTTTTACTGCTGGAATTATATCATATGTTGCATCTATTAGTGCTTTGTTGTATTCTAATATTGCTTGACATGCACCTTTTGTATCGTTTGAGTATTTACTAGTTATGCATTTTGGTATCATATCATAACGAGGGTCTAGTCCCATTACTGTTGGATTATTGGTCTTGTTTATTTTTTCAATTAATATGTCTATTATATTTTTCATTTTTCTCCCCTTTTTATATTCTATCTTTCATATACTACTCTTCCACCAACAATTGTGTATGCTACTTGTCCTTTTAGTTTTTTTCCTATAAATGGTGTGTTTTTTGATTTTGATACTATGCTTTCTTCTTCATATATATATTCAATATCTGGATCAAATATTGTTATATCTGCATCTAGTCCTTCTTTTATTTGTCCTTTATTTTCTAGTTTTAATAGTTTTGCTGGGTTATATGACATTAGTCTTACCATGTCTAATTCTGTTATATATTTTTTATCTACTAAGTTTGTTATTGTTGCAGCAAGTGCTGTTTCAAATCCTATTATTCCATTTGGTGCTGCTGCTAAACCTTTTTGTTTTTCTTCTTGGGCATGTGGTGCATGGTCTGTTATTATTGCATCTATTGTTCCATCTTGTAGTCCTTTTATTATTGCTAGTCTATCTTTTTCTTCCCTTAATGGTGGGTTCATTTTTGCATTTGCTCCTGATTGTAATACTTCTTCTACTGTAAAACTATAATAATGCGGGCATGTTTCACATGTTACTTTTACATCTCTTTTTTTTGCATCTCTTATCATGTTTACTGATGTTTTTGTACTTATGTGGCAAATATGTGCTCTTATGTTATTTGTTTCAGATATTACTATTTCTCGTGCTGCCATTATTTCTTCTGCCTCTGGCAAAACTCCTTCTACCCCTAGCTTATCTGCTACTTCTCCTGCATTTATTGCTCCACTTGCAACTGATTTTTCTTCACAATGTGATGCTACAAATGTTTCTTGTTTATCTGCATTAATCATTGCTTGTCTCATTAATTTTGAATTTACAACTGGCATTCCATCATCTGAAAATGCTATTGCTCCTGCTTTTTTTAGTTCTTCAAAGTCTACTAATTCTTCTCCTTTTTCTCCTTTTGTTACACTGGCATATGGAAGTACATTGCATAAATTTGCTTCTTTTGCTTTACTTATTATTTCTTGCAAAATAATAGTGCTATCAGGTGTTGGTTTTGTATTTGGCATAGGGCAAATAGTCGTAAAACCTCCTTTTACAGCACTTGTAGTTCCTGTTTTTATTGTTTCTTTGTGTTCAAATCCTGGTTCTCTTAGATGGCAATGCATATCTATCATTCCTGGAATAATAGATAAGTTTGTACAGTCTATTACTTTTTCTGTACTTTCATTTATTTCTTTTGCTACTTTTTTTATTTTGTCGTTTTCAATAAGTATGTCCATTTTTTCGTTTGTTCCTGATGCATAATCAATTACTTTTCCATTTTTTAATAAAATAGTCACTTTTTTGTACCTCCTAAATTATTTTTATAAATTTTATCATTTTCCGTAGGGTTTTGCAAGCTTTTGTTTATTTTTTATAACATTCAAAGTGAATTCGTTACAGTTCACAGCGTATATAATAAAATCCGCTACGGCTAAGTAATATATTTTA
>CAOKHI010000043.1 GCA_948468275.1 uncultured Clostridium sp.
ATGTAAGTGTAAAATCTAAATAAAAACAAAAAAATGGGACAAACGAAAAAATTCAGCAAAGAAATAATTGACTAAAACAAGAAAGAAATATATAATTTTTAAAGAAGAAAAAAATAAAAAGAGGTACAAAAGGAGAAAAATGGAAAGATAAAATAAATTAAATCTAAATAAAAGAAATAGTAAGGCAATAACATTAATTGCTTTGGTAATAACAATAATAATATTATTGTTATTAGCTGGAGTAACTATAAATTTTGTAATAAATGGAGGAATACTAAATAATGCTGGACTAGCAGTAGATAAATATTTAAATGAACAAGAAAGAGAGCAAGAGGAATTAGAAGAATTATATAAAAAAGTAAATGAAATGGATAATACTATAAATATACCAAAAGAACCAGCTATAGAAGATAAGAGTGGAGCAAATTCACCAAATATAAGAAATTTTGCACAAAAACCATATGTTACATGGGAATTAAATGAAGCAAAAACAGAGTATAAAATAAATGATACACAAACTACACAACCAGACTACTGGTATGATTATGAAAATGGAAAATGGGCAAATTAAAAAACGACAAATGTAAATGAGATTGAAGGAAAAATAGAAACATTAGAAGCATACTGGGTATGGATACCAAGATATGAATATATAGTGCCAACAAGTACAACAGCAACACAAATAGATGTGAAATTTATTACAATAGATCAAAAACAGCCAGATACAGGGTATAAAATACATCCAGCATTTATGAATGAAGGAAATGGAGGACTAGGAGATTTAGAAGGAATATGGGTAGCAAAATTTGAAGCAGTAAGTAATGGAAATAAAAGTGATGTAGAACAAAAAGTTCAAGTAATACCAAATAAACCAAGTTGGAGAGAGATTGAACCCAAAGATATGTTTTTAGCATGTAGAAAAATGACAAATTCAGAGGAAGTATTAGAAGGTGCAACAATAGATAGCCATATGATGAAGAATATAGAATGGGGAGCAGTAGCAATTTTAAGTCAAAGCAAATATGGAGTATATAATCCAGAAAGTATTAATGGTGAGAAAGGAAATAAAGAATTTCAAATATGGAATAACTCAAGTATTTCATATATAACAGGCTCTGTTGGAACAAATAAAGATGCCAATAATACATCTGTAACTGCATATAATTCAGAAAACGGACCAAAAGCGAGTACAACAGGAACTGTATATGGCAGGAGGAAGTTGGGAATGTGTAGCAGGATGTATAAAAGGACAAGAAAGTGTTAAATTTGGAGTAACATTAGAAGATAGCAAATATGTTGATTTATATACAAATTCAAATAATTCTTCTACAAATTATAGTGGTGTAAAAATAGGAGATGCAATAAAGGAAACAAAAGGCTGGAATGGTGATCGCCCTTACATTGTACATTCAGTTAATCCAGTTTTTATACGTGGGCGGTTATTCAACAGGAGGAACAGATGCAGGAATATTTGCTTCAACAAATACAGCAGTAGGAACTGCTAGTATCAGTTTTCGTGTTGTACTATCCCATAAGTAATTTAAAATAGAAGAAACAAAAGTCAGTATAGGAGCTAGAGAAGATAGAGTTATAAAGTTAGATAGCCAACAAACAAAGCGATTCAAAATTTGGATGTAGCTTTCTATTGTTGGTTGTTTATTAAATCTGACCAGTCATACTAATAGAAAAAAAATAGAAAATGTTATATAAATTAAAAGCTAAAGGAGATGTTTATGGATAGTATAGAAATTTTGGCAAGTGGTGTATATCTTCCTAAAAAAGTGGTTACAAATGAAAAGTTGGCTTTACGATACGGTATGAATAGTGAAGAGATATATAGTAAAACAGGGATAGAAAATAGATATTATGTTGAAAATGAGAAAATAGAAGATATAGCTATTAGTGCTGTTAAGCATCTTTTAGATGATATAAATTTTGATAAAAATAAAATAGATATGATAATTGTTACTTCTACTTCAACTAATAAATTAATGCCAGGGATTTCATATTTTGTTCAAAAAGAATTGAAATTAGAAAATTGTATGTGTTTAGATGTACTAGCAGGATGTAGTGGCTATATAAATGCATTTGATATTGCAAGAAATTATATTGTTTTGGGCAAAATAAAATATGCTTTGGTTATTGGATGTGAAGTACTATCTAAATATACAGATTTTGAAGATAAAAATACAGCTATAATATTTTCAGATGGAGCAGGAGCAACTTTAATTGGTAAGAGCGGAGCTAAAAAGGAATATGTATCTTTAATTCAAAGTAATGGATTAGATGGTCATATACTTACATGTGAGCATGAAAAAAAGATTTATATGGATGGAAAAGCTATATATAAATATGCTGTAACAGATACAGTAAATAATATAAATCAACTTTTAGAAAATAGTAAATATGAATTAGAAGATATAAAATATATAGTTCCACATCAATCTAATATACGAATAATACAAAAAATAGCTTCAAGATTAAATATAGACATTAGTAAAATGTATACTAATTTACAAGATATAGGAAATACATTTTGTGCAAGCATACCAATAGCATTACATGAAATGAGAAAAAAGCAGTTGTTACATTCAGGTGATAGAATTATTTTACTAGGATATGGTGGAGGATTAAATTTAGGAAGTATATTAATGGAGGTATAAGATGAAAATAGCATTCATGTTCCCAGGTCAGGGAACACAAGTAGTTGGAATGGGAAAAGATATTTATGACAAATATGAAGAAGCAAGGAAAATATATGACAAAGCAAGTGAAATACTAAAAAAGGATATTGCAAAATTATGTTTTGAAGGACCACAAGATGATTTAAATAAAACAGAAAATACACAAATAGCAATATTAGTAACAAGTCTTGCAATGCTAGAAGTACTAAAAACTAATAATATAGAAGCAGACATATGTACAGGGTTAAGCTTAGGCGAATATGTAGCATTAATATATGGTGGTTATATTAGTTTTGAAGATGGTATAAAGTTAATACAAAAAAGAGGATATTATATGCAAAATAATATACCAAACGAAGAATTTAAGATGGCTGCTGTTATTGGATTAAATAGTAAAATAATAGAAGATATATGTAAAAATATAGAAGGATTTGTAGTTCCTGCAAATTATAATTATTCAAACCAAACAGTTATATCAGGCAATAAAGAAGCAGTAGAAAAAGCTATAGAAGAGTTAAATAAAGTAGGTGCAAGGAAAATTGTAGAACTAAATACTAGTGGACCATTTCATACAGAAAAATTAATAGATGCAAAATATGCATATGAAAAAGAATTGGAAAATATAGAATTTAAAATTGGAAAAGTACCAGTAATTAAAAACATAGATGGTAGTATATATAATAAAGATGATGACATGAAAAATATACTTGCAAACCATATAATTAGTTCTGTAAGATTTGATAAAACAATAAAATTAATGCTAGAAGCAGGTATAGATACATATATAGAAATTGGTCCTGGAAAAACTCTAACAGGATTTGTGAAAAAAGAAAATAAGGAAGCAAATATAATAAATGTTTCAAATGTAGAAACATTAGAAAATGCATTAGAAATATGTGAGAAAGAAGGAATATGAAGATGGAAAGAAAAGTTGCTTTAGTAACAGGTGGATCAAGAGGTATAGGCAAAGAAGTAGCAAAAGAATTTGCTAAAAATGGTTATAATTTAGCTATAAATTATGTGTCAGATAATACTAATGTAGAAGAATTACAAAAAGAATTTAAAGAACTAGGAGCAGAAAGTCTATTTATAAAAACTGATGTAACAAATTTTAATGATTGTGAAAATATGGCAAAAAGCATTATCGAAAAATTTGGTAGAATAGATGTATTAGTGAATAATGCAGGAATTACAAAAGATAATTTGCTAATTAGAATGAAAGAAGAAGATTTTGATAAAGTAATAAATATAAATCTAAAAGGAACATTTAATGTAACAAAAAACATTGTACCATATATGATAAAACAAAAATTAGGAAATATAGTAAACATATCATCAGTAGTAGGAGTAGTTGGAAATGCAGGACAATGCAATTATTCAGCATCAAAAGCAGGCATAATAGGATTTACAAAAAGTCTTGCAAAAGAATTAGCATCAAGAAATATAAAAGTAAATGCAGTAGCACCAGGATTTATAAAAACAGATATGACAGATGTATTATCAGATACTGTAAAAGAAAATATAAATAGTCAAATACCATTAAAAAGAATGGGAACAGCAGATGAAGTAGCAAAAGTAGTATATTTTTTAGCAAGTGATGCATCATCATACATAACAGGTCAAGTAATAAATGTAGATGGCGGAATGGTTATGTAATAAATGTTTTAAGGAGGATTAAAAATGGATAGAAGAGTAGTGGTAACAGGAATGGGAGCTATTACCCCAATAGGAAGAAATGTAGAAGAATTTTGGGAAGGATTAAAACAAGGCAGATGTGGAATAGATGAAATTACTTTATTTGACACAACAGATTATAAAGTAAAATTAGCAGCAGAAGTAAAAGGATATGACCAAGAAGAATATTTTGATAAAAAATCAGCAAAACGTTTGGACAGATTTACACAATTTGCAATAATAGCAGCAAAAGAAGCAATAAAAAATAGTGGAATAAATGAAGAAAATACAAATATGGAAAGATTAGGTGTAGTAGTTAGCTCTGGAATAGGTGGACTTTCTACAATAGAAGAACAAAATAAGAACTTATTACAAAAAGGACCAGATAGAGTATCTCCTATGTATATACCAATGTGTATAGGAAATATGGCAGCAGGAAATGTAGCAATAGAAATAGGAGCAAAAGGAGAATCTTTTTCAATTGTAACAGCATGTGCAAGTGCTACACATTCAATAGGTGAAAGCTACAGAATGATAAAACATGGATATCAAGATGCAATTGTTGTTGGTGGTACAGAAGCAAGTATAACACCAACAGGAATAGCAGGATTTACAAATATAAAAGCACTATCTCAAGAAACAGATAAACAAAGAGCAAGTATACCATTTGACAAAGACAGAAGTGGTTTTGTAATGGGAGAAGGTGCAGGAATAATTATACTTGAGGAATATGAACATGCTAAAAAAAGAAATGCAAAAATATATGCTGAAATAGTTGGATATGGAGCATCATCAGATGCATACCATGTAACATCACCATCACCAGATGGTGAAGGTGGAAAAAGAGCTATGGAAAATGCAATACAAGATGCACAAATATTACCACAAGATATAACATACATAAATGCACATGGAACATCTACACATTTAAATGATATGTGCGAAACAATGGCAATAAAATCAGCACTAAAGGATGCATCAAAAAATGTAATGGTTAGTTCAACAAAAGGAAATACAGGACATCTATTAGGAGCAGCAGGAGGAATTGAAGCAATAGCTTGTATAAAAGCCATACAAGATGGATATGTTCCAGCAACAATAGGATACAAGATAAAAGATGAAGAATGTGATTTAGATATAGTTCCAAATATAGGAAGAAATGTAGATGTAAAATATGCAATGTCAAATTCATTAGGATTTGGAGGACATAATAGTTCTATAATATTTAAAAAATTGGAGGATTAATACATGAACTATGAAGATATTAAAAAACTTATTAATGATATGGGAGAGTCTAAAATTGATTCATTAGAAATAGAATTTCCAGAAGGTATGAAAATTAGCATGAAGAAAAATGAAAATAATAATCCAACAGGAAATTCTATACAACTACCACATATAAATGTAAATACACAAGCAAATGTAGGAGAAGTAAAAATTGAAAAAGAAGAGGAAAATTTAAAAACAATAACATCTCCAATGGTAGGTACATTTTATGAAAGCTCTTCACCAACAGCAAAACCTTTTGTAAAAATTGGGGATAAAGTAAAAAAAGGTGATGTATTGTGTATAATAGAAGCTATGAAATTAATGAATGAAATAGAATCAGAACATGATGGTGAAATAGTAGAAATTTGTGCAAAAAATGAAGATATGGTAGAGTTTGGAAAAGTATTATTTAAAATAAAATAAAAAGTCAGCCCATATATGAGCTGACCCCAGATTGGTAAGATATTGATGGAAGGTTTATATAGAAGGAGAAAAACGGTAATTCTTACACAATCTGTAATACCAAACTTAAATGAAGCCAAATTCTACAAAAAGTAAAATCAGAAAACTTAATATCATTTAAGCGATATTGAACTATATTATATAGCATATCTAAATGAATGTCAATAGAGGAGGTAAATTTTTTATGTTAAATATAAATGAAATAATGAAAATAATTCCACAAAGACCACCATTTTTAATGATAGACAAAGTAGAAGAATACATACCAGGAAAAAGTTGTATAGCATATAAAAATGTATGTATAAACGAGCCACATTTTGAAGGACATTTTCCACAAAATCCAATAATGCCAGGAGTTCTTATAGTAGAAGCATTAGCACAAACAGGAGCAGTGGCAATATTATCTTTAGAAGAAAATAAAGGAAAAAATGCTTTATTTGGTGGAATAGATAAATTACGTTTTAAAAAGCAAATAATACCAGGAGATGTAATAAAACTAGAAGTAAATATAATAAAACAAAAAGGACCAATTGGAATAGGAGAAGCTGTAGCAACAGTAGATGGAAAAATAGCAGCAAAAGGAGAGCTTACTTTTGCAATAGTATAAAGGAGAATAAGATGTTAAAAAAAGTATTGGTTGCTAATCGTGGAGAAATAGCAGTTAGAATAATAAGAGCATGTAGAGAAATGGGGATAAAAACAGTTGCAGTATATTCACAAATAGACAAAACGGCATTACATACAAGTCTTGCAGATGAAGCAGTATGTATAGGACCTGCACCTTCTACTAAAAGTTATTTAAATGTAAAAAATATAATAGAAGCAGCATGCTTAACAGGATGTGATAGCATTCATCCAGGATTTGGATTTTTATCTGAAAATAGTAGTTTTGCAAAAATGTGTGATGAAATAGGAATTAAATTTATAGGACCAAATTACAAAATTATAGAACTAATGGGAAATAAATCAAAAGCAAAAGATACTATGAAAAAAGCAGGAGTACCAGTAGTGCAAGGTTCAGATGGATTAATATATAAAGTAGCAGAAAGCTTAGAAATTGCAAATAAAATTAAATATCCAGTAATTCTAAAAGCATCAGCAGGTGGTGGAGGAAAAGGAATTAGAATTGCATATAATGATGCAGAACTTGTAAAAGCATATGAAATTGTAAAACAAGAAGCAAAAATATCATTTAATGATGATAGTATATATATAGAAAAATATATAGAGAATCCAAGACATGTAGAAATTCAGATACTTGCAGATGAATATGGTAATTGTATACATTTAGGAGAAAGAGATTGCTCTGTACAAAGAAGAAATCAAAAAATATTAGAAGAAACGCCATCTAGTGCAATAAATGACAAAATTAGAAAGAAAATGGGAGAAGTAGCAATTAAGGCTGTAAAAGAAATTGGATATTCAAATGCTGGTACAATAGAATTTTTAGTAGATAAAAATAAGGATTTTTATTTTATGGAAATGAATACTAGAGTACAAGTAGAACATCCTGTAACTGAAACAGTAACAGGAATAGATATAATAAAAGAACAAATAAGAATAGCAAGTAAAGAAAAATTGCAAATAAAACAAGAAGATATAAAATTTACAGGACATAGTTTAGAATGTAGAATAAATGCAGAAAATCCTGAGAAAAACTTTATGCCATGCCCAGGCAAAATTTTAGATTTACATATTCCTGGTGGAAATGGAGTAAGAATAGACACAGCAATATATCCTGGTTATGAAATACCAATGAATTATGATTCTATGCTTGCTAAAGTAATAGTGCATGGGAAATCAAGAGATGAGTCAATAGCAAAAATGAAAAGCGTACTTGCAGAATTTGTTATAGATGGAATAGATACAAATATAGATTTTTTGTATGAAATTTTAGAAAATGAAAATTTTGTAAGTAACAATTATGATACATCTTTTATTAAAAAAGAATTTAACTTATAGGTGATAAAATGGTTATAGATAAAATAAAGAAAGTAAACAATTTTAAAGAAGATGGAGATATTAGGAAAAATAAGCAAGCATCAGATATGCTTATTGGGAAATGGATAAAATGTGATAATTGTAAAGAAATACTATATAAAGATGAAGTACATAATAATTTTAGTGTATGCCCAAATTGCAATAAACATTTTAGACTATCTGCAAGAAGAAGAATAAATCAGATTATAGATGATGGAACCTTTAAAGAAATGGCAACAAAATTAAAAACAAAAGACCCATTACATTTTGAAGGATATATAAAAAAGCTAGAAACATTAAAAGAAAAAACTAAAATAGAAGAAGCAGTTACAGTTGGAGAAGGCAAAATAAATGGAAAAAATGTAATAATTGCAGTAATGGATGGAAATTTTTTAATGGGAAGCATGGGAAGTGTAGTAGGAGAAAAAATAACAATAGCAATAGAAGAAGCAACCAAGAAGCGACTACCATTAATAATATTTTGTGTATCAGGTGGAGCAAGAATGCAAGAAGGAATAATATCATTAATGCAAATGGCAAAAACATCTGCAGCACTTGCTAAACATAATGAAGAAGGGCTATTATATATATCTGTATTAACAGATCCAACAACAGGAGGAGTAACAGCAAGCTTTGCGTTACTTGCAGACATAATACTTGCAGAGCCAAATGCACTAATAGGATTTGCAGGACCAAGAGTAATAGAACAAACAATAAAACAAAAATTGCCACAAGGTTTTCAAAAATCAGAATTTTTACTAGAACATGGCTTTATAGATAAAATAGTAGAAAGAAAAGATTTAAAAGAAAATTTATATAAATTAATAAGTTTACATGATATTTAAGAACTAAGCATATAGTATAAAAAAATATATTAAAGCGAGGTGAGAAACTTGAATAAAATTACAGCTTGGGATAGAGTATTACTTGCAAGAAAGCCTGAAAGAGCTAAATCCTTAGATTATATAGAAAATATATTTGATGAATTCATAGAATTACATGGAGATAGATTATATGGTGATGATAAATCTATAATAGGTGGAATTGGGAGAATAGATGAATATGTAGTTACAGTAATAGGTCAACAAAAAGGAAAAACCACAAAAGAGAATATGGAAAGAAATTTTGGAATGACTAATCCAGAAGGATATAGAAAAGCTTTAAGACTAATGAAACAAGCAGAGAAATTTAAAAGACCAATAATAACATTTATAGATACACCAGGAGCATATCCAGGAATTGGAGCAGAAGAAAGAGGACAAGGAGAAGCAATAGCAAAAAGCATGCTAGAAATGTCTAGACTGAAAGTTCCAATAATATGCATAGTAATAGGAGAAGGCTCTAGTGGTGGAGCATTAGGAATATGTGTAGGAGATAAAATAATAATGCTAGAAAACGCAATATATTCGATATTATCTCCAGAAGGATTTGCAAGTATATTATACAAAGATGCATCTAAAAGTAAACAAGCAGCAGAAGCAATGAGAATAACAGCAAAAGATTTAAAAGAGTTAGAAGTAATAGATACAATAATAAAAGAACCAAAAGATGGAGTTACTCAAAATTCAATAAAAGTTTATAAAACACTAAAGAAAGAAATATTAGAACACGTACAAGTATTAAATGAATTATCAACAAAAGAATTAATAGAAAATAGATATAATAAATTTAGAAAGATAGGGGGGGAGAAGTAGGAATTTGGAGTAAAAATCTTCAACATCCAACTTCAAAGAAATGATTTTAGAAGGAAAAAAAGTATTAATTATGGGAATTAGAAATAAATGGAGTATTGCATGGGGAGCAGCAAAAGCAGCATATGAGCAAGGAGCTCAGATAATTTTTACACATAATTCAGTAGAAAGTGGAGAAAAAGTAAAAGATTTAATATCAGAAATCCCAGGGGCAAAAAGCTATCCATGTGATGCATCAAATGATAGTAGCATTGAAGAAGCGTTAGCAAAAATAAAACAAGACTATGGAAAGATAGATGGAATATTACATAGTATAGCACATGCTAATACAGAAGATTTAAGAAATGATTTCATAAAAACATCAAGAGAAGGATTTGCACATGCAAGTGATATTAGTGCATATTCATTAGTAGCAGTATCAAGAATAGCAATGGAGCAAGAATTATTAAATGAAAGTGCAAGCATAGTGGCATTAACATATTATGGTTCAGAAAAAGTATTAGATGGTTATAATGTAATGGGAGTTGCAAAAGCAGCATTAGAAACAAGTATTCGTTATCTATCAAAAGATTTAGGACAATACAATATACGAATAAATGCAATATCAGCAGGCCCAATAAAAACATTATCAGCAAAAGGAATAAAAGATTTTAGTTCAATATTAGATATAGTAAGTAAAAGAGCACCATTAAAAAGAAATGTAACACAAGTAGAAGTAGGAAATGCAGTAGCATTCTTATTTAGTAATTTATCATCTGCAATAACAGGAGAGGTAATTCATGTAGATAATGGATTTTTTGTTACAGCAATATAAGAGAAAAATTAAAAAGGAAATTAAATAAAAGTATAATTAGACAAACTAATACAATAATATACTATTAGTAAAAATTTCTAGACAAGCTAAAATTTATAAATTTTAGCTTTTTATAATGTTATTTAGAGTTAACAGATAAAGAACTCAAATCTTCTAATACGCTAATCCTTGCATCATGAATAAAAATTGTATGTTGAATATCAAAAATTGTTTCTTTAAAAGATGTATGTTGTTCAGTATTTAGTACAGCATAATCTAATAATAAGTCAATTTTATTACCATGTTCATATTCGATTTTTGTTACAACATTTTCTAATGAAGTAAGTCTTTTTTCCAATGAAGTAAATTTTTCTTCTAATGAAGTAAGTCTTTCTTCTAATGAAGTGAATTTTCCTTCTAAGGAGTTAAATTGAACTTGTAAGGCATCAACTCTTTTTTCTAAGATATCAAGTCTATGTTCAACAATAATAAGTTTATTTTCAATATTAGCAAGTTTGTCTTCAACAACATCAAGTCTATTTCCTATTGAATCAAGTTTATTTTGTATAGTATTAAGTTGTTGTTGTAAAGAATTTAAAATATCAAGAATTAAATTTGTGTTTTCAACAGTATCCATAGGGAACCTCCTTTCTTTAGTTTGTCTAATTATAAATATGAGTATAACATAATAGTTTTTATAATACAAGAATTAATAAAATTTTTAACAATTATTAATACATCGTAAATTTGCAGATAGTTACAGTTCACAGCATATATAATAAAATCCGCTACGGCTAAGTAATATATT
>CAOKHI010000044.1 GCA_948468275.1 uncultured Clostridium sp.
ATTCTGTTCTTACATCTTGCATCTCCTGTTTTAATTCTGTTCTTACATCTTGCATCTCCTGTTTGAATTCTGTTCTTACATCTTGTATCTCCTGTTTTAATTCTGTTCTTACATCTTGTATCTCTTGTTTTAGTTCTATTTTTACATCCGTGATTTGCAGTACTATTTTATTTTGACTTTCTTTAACCTCTACTATTTCATCTAGTATTCTATTCAATAGAATATTTGCTTCCATAATACTCACCTCTTTTTATTTAATTTTTACTTTTAGGAAATTTTTCTGATTATAAATAAATTATCAATAATTTTAAATTTTATGAATTACTAAAAATGTAATGAAACAAAAAATATTTTTTGATATTAACATTTTAATATACTTTTCCTCAAATTGCAACATTTTTTCGTTTTTTACCACAAAAAATATATAAATAAATACTATTACATAATAAATTCGCTAGACATTTTCTAGCGAATTTAAAAATATAAGTTAGACTCTAAACATTAATATATTTTTATAATTAATCTTATCTTATTGTATTGCTATATTTATTCCTCTTGCAACTACAGATGCCATATTTTCAATTAATTCGGATCTTAAACACTTTTGAATAATAAAAATTAATGTAAGCATTATGAATGCTTAATTTTTTTGTCAAATTTTTGATAAATGTCTTGCGTGATTTCTCGCGATGTGGTATAATGTAAAAAACTTGAAAGGGTTGAAATAAATGAGATTAAAAATAAATAAATCTAAAAATGCTATCAATTACTATGCTATCATAGACATTAAGACTAAGGAAGGAAAACGTTCTACTAAAGTATATAAACGTTTAGGTAATGAACAGGAAATTGCTAAAATTTCTGATGGTTTACCTCCTATTGAGTGGGCACAAAAGCAAGTTGCTGAATTAAATAAAAAATATAAAGAAGAAACTCTGCCTGTCATAATAAGAAAAGATCCTTCTAAAATTATTGATAAGAATATTCAAACATCTTTTAATGTGGGTTACCTTTTCTTGCAAGATATGTATTACAAATTAAAATTAGATAAAATCTGTAATAAAATAGCAGAGCAATATCAATTTAAATTTGACTTAAATGAAATATTGTCTAAGCTAATTTATTCAAGAGTTCTTTTCCCTGCTTCAAAACTCAAAACTTTAGAATTGTCTAAAAGATTACTTGAACAACCTACATTTGATTATCAACATATAGAAAGAGCCTTACCTGTTCTTTGTGATAATATAGATTTTATTCAATCTGAGTTATATAAAAATAGTAATGAATATATGGAAAGAAATAACAAAATATTGTACTATGACTGTACTAATTACTACTTTGAAATTGAAGAAGAAAACGGTTTAAAACAATATGGAAAATCTAAAGAAAACCGTCCTAATCCTATTGTTCAAATGGGGTTATTCATGGATGGAAATGGTCTTCCTTTAGCTTTTGACCTTACTCCTGGAAATACAAATGAGCAAACTACATTACAACCATTAGAAAAAAAGATTATTAAAGATTTTGAGTTTTCTGAATTTGTTGTTTGTACTGATGCAGGGCTTGCATCAAACGCAAACCGAAAATTTAATAATATAAATAATAGAAAGTTTGTAACTACTCAATCTATTAAAAAATTAAAGAAGCATTTAAAAGACGAAGCTCTAGATTTGACAAAAGATTGGAAATTATCTGGTAGTAGCAAAACTTACAATATATCTAAATTGAGAACTGACGAAAAACTTATCGAAAAGTATAGAGATAAAACATTTTACAAGGAAAGATGGATCAAGGAAGGTGGAGTTGAACAAAGGCTAATCATTACATATTCTGTAAAATATCAAGAATATCAAAAAAATATTAGAAATAATCAAATCAATCGTGCAAAAAAAATAATAGCAAGTAATCCTAATAAATTAAAAAATCCAAAGCAAAATGATCCAAAACGTTTCATTAAAACTCTTAATGTAACCAAACATGGTGAACTAGCACAAAAAAGCATTTATGCAATAAATCAAAGTATCATTGATGAAGAAACTAAATATGATGGGCTTTATGCTGTATGTACAAATTTAGAAGATTCTGTGGAAGATATTATTAAAGTAAATCATAAGAGATGGGAAATTGAAGAAAGTTTTAGAATTATGAAAACTGATTTTAAATCTAGACCTGTGTTTCATAGCAAAAATGAAATGATAAAAGCTCACTTTTTAACTTGTTTTTTAGCTTTAGTAGTATTCAGATATGTAGAAAAAAAGCTAGATGAAAAATATACTGCTCCAGAAATAATTGATACTTTGCGAGATATGAATTTAAAATTAGAAAACAATGACTCATATATTCCAAATTACATTAGAACTGATTTAACTGATGCCTTGCATGATAGGTTTGGCTTTAGGACTGACTTTGAGGTAATATCTGAAAAAAATATAAAAAAAATTTTGAAACAAACTAAAAAATAAAAAAATCACGCATTTTTGAATTAATCAATAAACTCTTCAATCCTTTTTGAGATAAAGGATTGAGAGCTTTTATTCTTCAAAAAGTGTTTAAGTTGAGATTTTAATATACTTTTCCTCAAATTGCAACATTTTTTCGTTTTTTACCACAAAAAATATATAAATAAATACTATTACATAATAAATTCGCTAGACATTTTCTAGCGAATTTAAAAATATAAGTTAGACTCTAAACATTAATATATTTTTATAATTAATCTTATCTTATTGTATTGCTATATTTATTCCTCTTGCAACTACAGATGCCATATTTTCAATTAATTCATCTATCTCTTTGGGAGTTACTATAAAATTAAAATCATTTGGAATTAATGCTTCCTTTATTAATTCATATTTATCTTCTTCTTTAAATTTATTCAAAAAATCATTCGATTTTGCTTCATCTTGTAATTTCTTTATGAATATGTCAATGCTGTCTGCTGCTATTGTAGCTGCTTCTACTACTGTTGGAATTCCTAATGCTATTACTGGTATACCTAAAGATTGCTTATTTAGGTCTTTTCTTGTATTTCCTACTCCTGCTCCTGGAGTTATTCCCGTATCTGCTAATTGTATTGTACTACTTATCCTTTCTATACTTCTTGAAGCTAATGCATCTATTACTATTAGTAATTTGGGATGTATACTGTCTACTATTCCTTTTAATATTTCAACTGTTTCAATCCCTGTTGTTCCTAATACGCCTGGCGAAACTGCACTTACTGCTCTTGTATTTTCTGGATCTAAATATTGTGGCATGTATTTTAAAATATGTCTTGTTACATCTATATCATTTATTACTTTAGGTCCTAAAGAATCTGGTGTTACATAAATATTTCCTAATCCTACTACTAAAATATCATCTAATTTTGTAGAATGCTTATCTAATAATGGTTTTAGTTCTTTTGCTAAAGTATCAGCACATTTTTGTATTTCTTCTTCTTGTGCTATTTTTAGTTTTTTAATATCTATTGTAATATAATTACCAACTGGTTTTCCTAATGCTTGTGCTCCATTTTCATTTAAAATCTTAACTCTTGCAGTTCGTATATTTTCATCTACATTTTCCTCTTGCGTTTCTATCCCATCAATCTCATTATCAATTTTATTAGCTTTTCTATAAATGTCCCTTCTTTCAACTGCCAAATCTGTTCTAAAATTATACATAAAAAAACCTCTCTTTCCATTTTGTAGAGTAGATAAAAAGGTTATTATATAAAAATTAAAATTATGGCCTGACAGCCCATGTGGCGGGGAATACCCGTGAGCTTGAAGGTTTAATTTTTATTTTTATATAATAACCTTTTTATTGGCTAATTTAACATGCCTTCATAAAACAACTCTTATTTATTTTCACACAAAAAACTTTTTTTATACATAATTATGAACAATATCTACACAAAATAGCTTCTAATCCTAAATTTAAATCTATTAAACCAACTTTATAATTCTTATCTAAATTAATCAGTTCTTCTAATATTTTCCTTAACTCATCTTCACTAAAATACTCACTTTGTTTTTTGTATTTTGTAGTCAAAAACATTTGATTTGGCTTTAAATCTAAAACCTCTGCTACATTTCTACTATACTTTATAGCCAATTTCACAATATACACTTTTTTAAAATGATTATATAATGTAATCAAAATTTTTTGCAAAGGCTCTTTTGCATAAATTAAATTGTTTAAAACTTGTATTGCACCTGTTATATCCTTTCTTCCCAAACTATCTGTTAAATCAAATATTACGCTTTCTGTTTGTTTTATAGTAAGCAAATCAATAGATTCTTTAGTAATATTTCCAGCTTCACCTGCATATTCTATTTGTTTTCTAATCTCATTTACTAAATCTTGCATATTACAACCAATACATTCAATAAAATACTTAAGTGTAAATTCATCTACATTAACTTTATAAGCATTACAAATAGACTTTAGCCTTAATACAATTTGTGCTGGTTTTTGATAGCAAAAATTACAAATTACAGCATTTGCATCTTCTAATGTAGATAGCATCTTTCCTTTATCGGCTGACTCCTCTATAAAAACAAGAACCACACCCTGTTTTATAAATTCTAAATTATCCTTTATATAATCATTAATACTATCTTTTACTTGTGCAACCTTTGCATTTTTCTTTTTTACTTCTCTTTTGAAAATATTAGTATTTCTTACTATTATTAGTTTATTTTCAAATCCAAATGCTGGTGTTTCTATATCTTTAATTAACTCGTCTATATTATCTTCATCTATTTCTATATAATTAATACCTTTAACTTGTTCTCCAAAAAGATTTTTTATCTTCTTAAGTAATGTTTCTATTAAGAACAACTCTTCTCCATATAAAAGGTATATATTATCTAATTCTCCTTGTTTTAGTTTCTTTTCTAAAGCTTCTATACTTATCATTTATAAACTCCTATCTTGTAATTCCTTCAAATGCTTCATCTAATTGATTTTTTTGCGTAACAGTATTTGTTTTCACTTGCCTTATGTATGCTTTATTAAAATTATATCCATATATTCCAATAAGTATTAATATACCAAATATTAAAAGTCCTATTATTATTCCCATTTCTTTTTTCATAAAACTTATAACCTTTCTGCAAATTTTGCGGAATGTGCATGACAAATTGCTATAGCCATACTATCTGTTATATCATCTAGCTTTGGTAATTTATCTACTTTTAATATTGTTTGTACCATTTTTTGAACTTGAATTTTATCTGCCCTTCCATATCCTACTACTGCTTGTTTTACTTGTAGTGGTGTATATTCAAAAGTTGGCACATTTTTCTGACATCCTACTACTAAAACAATTCCTCTTGCTTGAGCAACATTTATAGCAGTTTTTACATTATTATTAAAAAATAATTCTTCAACAGATACTGCATCTGGTTTATATTCATCTATTATTTGTCCTAAATCTGTATATATCTTAGATAGTCTTAATGGAAAAGATTCTCCTGCTTTTGTTAATACTGCTCCACTGTCTATTAGTTTAAATTTATTTCCTATATAATCAATTATACTATAACCTGTTATTGCAAACCCTGGGTCTACACCTAATATACGCATCTTTTGCTCCTTTTATTTTTTCAATATTATTCTAAATACTTCTGCTACACTCCACCCTTGTGCTAATGTACCTTTAGGTAAAAATGGTGTTTTGGAATCATATAACTCAGATATGCTTCCTACTATTCCGTCTTCATAAAATGCCTTTTTATATACTTTTTGTAGGGATGCTACAAATTCTGCATGTTTTATTTCTAATTCCTTTTTCTTAGTTTTATTTTTAGTATTTGATATTATATTTATAAATGTATCATTATAAATTCCTAATAACCATGGCCAAGTAATACCTTGGTGATAACTCATATCTCTTTTAAATCCATCACCTTCATATACATCTACATAGTTTTCTTCTCCTTTAGCTAAAGTCTTTAATCCATATTTATTTAATAATTTTTTTGTAACAGTTTCAAAAATTTCTAACGCTTCTTTTGATGCTGGATCAATTACTTGATATGTTAAAGACATACTAAATAATTGATTTGGTCTTATTTTTTTATCTCCTATTACATCATATAAACATTTTCTTTGCTTATTATAAAAATTCTCATTAAAGGATTTCTTACACTTATTGGCAAGTTCTAAATATTTTTTAGATTTTTCTTTTCCTTCAAATTTTTTTACTAGTTCTTCTGTTATTTTTAAGGCATTATACCATAAGCTATTTATTTCTACAGCTTTTCCATTTCGTGGTGTAACACAAAAATCTCCATATTTTGCATCCATCCATGTATTTTGGGTTTTGTCTGTTCCGTGATACTAATAAATAATCTGTATCTAAATATATATTATTGTCATCAAAATCTATTCCTTGCATGTAAGAATCTATTATATTTAATAATATCTTGTATAAATTTTCTTCTATAAATTTATAATCATTTGTATACTTTATGTATTTTACTACTTGTTCAAATAATAACAATGATGCATCTACACTATTGTATAATGGTCTATTATCAAACCCTGAATATCCATTTGGAACAAGTCCATATTTTATATTTTTTGTAAAAGTTAATAATACTTCTTTTGCTTCTGTAAATCTTTTGGGAATAAGTAATAATCCTTCAAAAGAAATAAGCGCATCTCTTCCCCAATCTAAAAACCAATGATAACCAGCAATTAAGGTACGTAAACCAAAGGATGGCCTATATACTACAAAATTATCAGTAGCAATTATATAATCTTTTATAAAATCTTTTTCTTCTTCTGATAAATCATTCTTTTTACCTTTTACTTCTTGTAATTGTGAATTTATTATTAATTCATTTAATCTTACTACTTCATTACTAATTACTTTTTTTGCATCTATTTCATCTATATTTTCATCTAGTGAACATACAAAACTTATTTCTTTTTCTTCATTTGGCTCTATATCTACTTCATATCTTCCAATTACTGCATGATTTTCTTGTGCTATAAATCCTCTTTTTTCTTCTTCTATATAGTACATATCATTAAAATTGTCATTAATATGTTGTATATAATTACCTTCATTTACTTTTATATATATAGGTTGGTTTGTAATATCATCTATAATTATTTTTACTTTATTTTTATTAATTTCTTGTTTTAAATTAAATTGATGATTTGTATTTACTTGATGAAAATCCCTAAAATTTATTATTGGTGCTAAAGTAAGTTTTGCCTTTGATTCAGCATTTATTATTTTATATAATACACATACTGTATTATGCATATATTGCATACATATTAGTTTTTTAATGATTGTATTTCCTATTTTATATGAAAATATAGGTATATATTCTTTTTCAAATTCTTCTTGATATTTATATCCTTCTGAAATATAGTTTTTGCTCATATTAGTATATAAATTGTGTTTTTCACCATTTATTTCTAAACTTTCATCTATTTTAGATAAAATTACATGTCTTCTTGCAGGTGGTGTTAATGGTGCAACCAATAGCCCATGGTATTTTCTAGTATTACAATTTATAATTGTTGATGACGCATATCCACCAAGACCATTAGTAATTAACCATTCTCTTTTTATTCCTTCTTCTAAACTTGTGTATTTTTTGCCATATTTCATTTGTTTTCCTCCGTTTTTATTTGTTTGCCACATTTTTATCTTTTCATATTTCTTAAATTTTCTTTCCTTTTTTCATCACTTGTTTGAATAGATTCGATTCTTTCTTTGTATTTTTCATTAAATTTACTTGGTTTTTTTATTACTTTTTCTCTTTTTCCTGTTTGCCTTATTTTAAATAGTGGTTTTGTATTTTTTCTTCTTTTCTTTTCTTCTTTTAATCTTGAATTCAACATAATATATTGTGGATCATTTTGTTTGTCTTTAAATTTTAGATCATCACATATTATTTGCACTATTGCTTCTGCAACAGCTTTTGGATTATGTCTTACATTATCATCTATAATGCAAGATAAATCTCTTTGTAATAGTTTTACCCCTTTTTCCTTACATTTTTGAACATCTTGTTCTACTAAATCTTGTCCTTTTTTGTTATATCTTCTTACAAATTCTGGTATAACTTCTCCTGTATCATATATACAATAATCTATAATGTCTTTACCTGCATGATCAATTATTGCTTGAATATGGTCAGAAATAGCATAATTATCTGTTTGACCTGGTTCTGTCATTATATTATTTACATATATTTTTATTGCTTTACTTTCTTTTATTGTTTTAGAAACATTTTTTACAAGTAAATTTGGAATAACATTTGTGTATAAACTTCCTGGTCCTATTATGATTGCATCTGCATTTTTTATTGCATCTAAAACACCTGGAGCTGGAATACAATTTGATGGATTTATATATATTCTATTTATTTTTGTTACTCTATCAAATACTATTTGTGGTATTTTGTCCTTTTCTTCTACAATCATGCCATTTTCAAGTTCCGCACAAATTTTTATCTCTTCTAGTGTTACAGGCAAAACTTTACCAACCATATTTAATATATCTGAGCATTTTTCTATTGATTCTGTAAAATCACCATACAATTTTTTCATTGAATGTAAATATATATCTCCAAAGCTTAAAGTATTTAATACACTAGTTTGATCAAATTTTAAATTTAACATGGCTTCCATAGCATCTTCGTTATAAGACAATGCAATTAGTGATTCTTTTATATCATCTACTGGTAATAAATTCAATTGTCTTCTAGAATTTGTAGGCATTTTACCATAATCAGATACAGTTACAATTGCAGTTATATTGTTTGTATAGTTTTTTAATCCTCTAAGAACAGTATTTAAGCCTGAACCACCTCCAATTACAACTACTTTTGGACCTTTATTATAAACTGTTTTATTAAATATTAAAGATTTAACATTTACATTTTTCTTACTTCTTTCTAAACGTTGGTCACTTGCTTCTATTAACACCTCTAATGTTCTTTTTTGTGCAAATATTATACCTACAATAGCGCATGTAAAGCCTAATACAAACAATACTATAAGTTTACCTACTTCTACAAAAGATATCTCTTCTGCAACTAAAATTGATGCTATTCCATAACATAATAATGCTATTCCTAACAATATTAAAGCTAACCATCTTTTCATTTTTGTACTTGATTTAAACCATGAAAAAAAACCACCCATTTTCTAATTTCCTCCTAACTATTCTCCAATAACTTCTAATTCTAATTCTATATTTTTATTAAATTTATCGTATACTGTTTTTTTAGTATATTCTATTAAATCTAATACATTTTTTGCTGTAGCATTTCCTACATTTACAATAAATCCTGCATGCAAATCAGATATTTTTGCACCACCAATCATATATCCTTTTAATCCTGCTTCATCTATTAATTTTGAACTAATAAAATCTTTTCCTCTTTTAAATGTACTTCCTGCACTAGGATAATTAATTGGTTGATTGTTTTTTCTATAATCTGAATATTCTTTTATTTTTTCTTGTATATTTTCTTTTTTTCCTCGTTTTAGTTCTAATGTAGTTTGTAATATAATAAATTTATTTTTAGAAAATATGCTATTCCTATATCTAAACTCATGCTCTTTATTTTCTATTGTATAAATATTTCCTTCATAATCCATATATTTAGTAGATATTACAATATCTTTCATTTCTTTGCCATGTGCTCCAGCATTCATTTTTATAGCTCCACCAATACTTCCAGGAATACCAGAGGCAAATTCGAAACCTTCTATTTCTTCTTTTGCTAAAATTTGTGCAAGTCCTGCAATTTTTATACCAGAAGATACTGTAATTATCGCTGTTTCCTCTTTTTTGTCTATCTTTAAATCATTCATTTCATTTTTTATAACAATTCCTCTAATACCTAAATCTTTTACTAAAATATTGCTACCATTTCCCAAAATAAATATTGGCATATTATATTTTTTAGCAATATTTATAGTATGTGTAAAATCTTTAATGGAACTTGCTTTTACCATAATATCTGCATTTCCACCAATTTTAAAAGTTGTATATTGGCTCATTTTAGCATTCTTTATAATTTTTTCTTTTTCTATATCATTAGTTAATTTTGCAATTATTTCTTCTATCTCCATAAAGACTCCTTTATATTACATTTATTTATAGTCCTATTATTTAAAAGTTTTTAACAAATAGTAATCTTACTTAAATTTAGTCTGAACATTTACTATATGATATTCGTATTTTATATATTTATGAAACTATTTGATTTAACATATAAAGGTTTATTTTGGCTGTCTTTTTGTTTTGTAGTATTAATAACTTCACCCGAAATGTAATTTACAACATATTCATCATTTGTATTTGTAATCCCTATTTTTTGTAAATCCTGTTTATTTAATTTATAGTACTGTGCATTACTATATGTATTTGGTATATTAACAAGTGTTATTCCTAAATTCGCCACTATTGCATTTATTTCATCTTGTGTTAATATTGTTCCAACTAAATCATTACTATCTTTAGTAGTCTTAAATTTTGTATACTGTTCTAAAACTGCATGTTGCACCATATTTAATTCAGAAGCCAATTTTGCATCCTTAGTTTCCTTTACACCACCAATTCCCACAGTTACTCCTACTCCTGCAATAATTGCCAAAATCACAATAGAAACTGCTAAAGAAACCAATGTTATACCTTTGTTTTTGTTTAACATATTTACTCCTTTTTACTTCAAAAAATCATACATAAATATTATCATTTTTTTATTCTTTTTACAACCAAAATTAACAGTTTTTTCTCTTATTTTTTATTTCATAATTGTAATAAACTAATAATATACTATTCTACTTATCTTTTTAATAATTTTAACAAAATCAATCGAGTAGAGAATAAATAATTATTTTATTTATTCCCTCTCACACCACTGTA
>CAOKHI010000045.1 GCA_948468275.1 uncultured Clostridium sp.
ATTATCTTAAAGAAGATGAAGAAAGAATTAAACTAAAATTTCTTAATGAAGGTAAGCGTGAAGGTAAACTTGAGGGTAAACGTGAAGGCAAACGTGAAGGTAAATTAGAATATAAATCTAAATTTGTTAAAAATATGCTTAAAAATGGTGAAACCGTTGAGAAAATTCGATTATATACAGGTGCTACTATAAAAGAAATTGAAAAAATTCGTGATGAATTAGCTGTTTGTTAGCTACTTTACATTACATAAATTTCGTTATATAATTTAAAAAAGTTTTTAGGGCAATTTATTTAGAAAAGAGGTTTTTTATGGAAAAAGCATATGAATTACTTAAGAAATATTTTGGCTATGATAGCTTTAAACTAGGACAAGAAAAATTGATTTCAGCTATTCTTGATTTTAAAGATTGCCTTGGTATAATGCCTACTGGTGCTGGGAAATCTATTTGCTATCAGATTCCTGCACTTGTTTTTAGTGGTACTACTATTGTTATTTCTCCTTTGATTTCTTTAATGAAAGATCAAGTTGATACTTTGAACCAACTTGGAATTTCTGCTACTTATATTAATAGTTCTCTTACTTCTATGGAATATAATCAAACTTTGGAAAATGCAAATCTTGGTATGTATAAAATTATTTATGTTGCACCAGAAAGGCTTAATTCTGATTCGTTTTTGCGACTTTTAAATAATATAGATGTTTCTATGATTGCTGTTGATGAAGCTCATTGTGTTTCTAGATGGGGGCATGATTTTAGACCGAGTTATACAGAAATTGCAAATGTTATTTTAAATATGGATAAGAGGCCTGTTGTTACTGCTTTTACAGCTACTGCAACAGATGTGGTTAAAAACGATATTATTAGTCTTCTTAGACTTTCTAATCCATATACTTTGGTTACAGGTTTTGATAGAGAAAATCTATTTTTTGGTGTTGAAACTCCTGATAATAGGAAAAGATTTATTATTAATTATTTAAATAAAAATTCTGATAAATCTGGTATTATTTATTGTTTAACTAGAAAAAATGTTGAAAATTTATACGATTATTTAACTGATTATGGTTATAGTGTATCTAAATATCATGGTGGTATGTCTGAAAAAGAAAGAACAAAAAATCAAGATGAATTTGTTTATGATAAAAAAAATATTATGATAGCTACAAATGCTTTTGGTATGGGAATTGATAAATCTAATATTAGATATGTTATTCATTATAATATGCCAAAAGATTTAGAAAGCTATTATCAAGAAGCTGGTCGTGCTGGAAGAGATGGAATTTTTTCTGAATGTATTTTACTATTTAGTAGAGCAGATATTGTTACTAATAAATTTTTAATTGAGCAAGGTGCCCCTAATTCTGACCATTCTTCAGATTATCAGAAATTGAATTCTATTATTGATTATTGTAATACTGATAGATGTTTACGTAAATTTATTTTAGAATATTTTGGCGAAACACCAAAGTTTAATACTTGTAATAATTGTAGTACTTGTAATTCAGATATAGAAAGTACTGATATTACACAAGATACTAAAAAGATAATGTCTTGTATTAAAAGAATGAATGAACGTTTTGGTGCATCTTTGATTACTGATGTTTTAAAAGGTTCAAATACATCTAAGATTAGAAGTATGGGATTTGATAAATTATCTACTTATGGAATAATGAGTAATTATTCTAAAGATACTATACGAGAACTTATTTCTTTCCTTATATCTATTAATTATTTAGATAGTACTGGTGATTCTTATCCTATTATAAAATTGAATAATAATTCTTTGGATGTTTTGTTTAATAATAAACCTGTTTTTATTAAGAAAAGAATTGAAAAAAGTAGCGCTAGTTCTAATAATACTGCTTATGACAAAGAGTTATTTGATATTTTGCGTACTCTTAGAAAAGATATTGCAGATAAAGCAAATGTACCACCTTTTGTAGTTTTTGCAGATACTAGCTTAATACAAATGTGCACTTCTTATCCAACTTGTGAAAGTGCGATGCTTGAAATTTCTGGTGTTGGTACTTATAAATATGAAAAATATGGTGAGGCTTTTGTTAGTATTATAAAAAATTATGTAGAGAAAAATAATATTATTATAGAAACAGCTTTAAATAGTGTTCCTAATAAAAATACTTCTTTTAAAGAAGATACAAAACTTTCTACTTATAATTTGTATACTGCAGGAAAATCAATAAATGAAATAGCAAACATTCGAAATTTAACAAAGCAAACAATAGAAAATCACTTATTAAAGTGCTATGAGGAAGATTTTAATATAAATTTAGAAAAAGATATTAATATAGATTTTGAAAATGAAATTTATGAAGCTATATCTAAAGTTGGTACTAAAAAGCTAAAACCTCTAAAAGAAATACTTCCAAGTAGTGTTACATATATGGATATTCGTTATTATATTTTAAAACTAGAAAAACAAGTTAACTAATCTAAAAAAATACATTAATAAAATGCACCATAATTAATTTGGTGCATTTTATTTGTTTTTTATATACGCCCTATGTCTACTGGTTTTAAGTCTTCTTCTTTTGTTCCTTTTTCTAGTGCTTCATATAGTGCTGATACTGTGTCTAGTGCTGTGAAACATGGAATTTTGGATTCTACTGCTAGTCTTCTTATTTTAAATCCATCTCTTGATTCGTTTTTACCTTTAGTTGGTGTGTTTATTATAAAACTTATTTTTCCAGATTCTATTAGCTCTATTATGCTGTCTTCTCCTTCCCATATTTTTTGTACTGCTTTTGCTTCTACTCCATTTTCATTTAAAAATTTTGCTGTTCCTGTTGTTGCATATATTGTAAATCCTAGTCCTTCTAAGTTTTTAGCTATTGGTAGCATTTCTATTTTGTCTTTGTTTCTTACTGTTATTAGTACATTTCCTTTGTATGGTATATTTATTCCGCTTGCTATGAATGCTTTTAATATCGCTACTGATAATGTTTTTGATATTCCTAGCACTTCTCCTGTTGATTTCATTTCAGGACCTAAGCTTGTATCTGCATTTTTTATTTTTTCAAATGAGAATATTGGCATTTTTACTGCTATATAATCATTTTGTTTGTATAGTCCTGTTCCATACTCTAAATCTTTTAGTTTTTCTCCTAATATTACTCTTGTTGCTATATCTATTACAGGTAAGTTTGTTACTTTGCTTATATATGGTACTGTTCTACTTGAACGTGGATTTACTTCTATTATATATACATTTCCTTTGTTTATAATAAATTGTATGTTTAATACTCCTATTACGTTTAGCTCTTTTGCAATTTTTTTAGTGTATTCTATTATTGTTTTTTGATTTTCTATATTTATATGCTGTGTTGGATATACAGATATACTGTCTCCTGAATGGATTCCTGCTCTTTCTAGATGTTCCATTATTCCTGGTATTAAAATGTCTTGCCCATCAAATATTGCATCTACTTCAACTTCTTTTCCTTCCATGTATTTGTCTACTAGTATTGGATGTTCTTGTGCTATTTTGTTTATTTCTGAAATAAATTCTTCTACTTCTTGGTCATCATATGCTATTGCCATTCCTTGACCTCCTAATACATATGATGGTCTTACTAGTACAGGATATTTTAATCTATTTGCAACTTCTATTGCTTCTTTTGCTGTAAATACTGTATCTCCTTTTGGACGTGGTATTCCACAGTTTTCTAATGCTTCATCAAAACGTTCTCTATCTTCTGCTCTGTCCATATCTATTTCTTGGGTTCCTAATATTTTTACTCCCATATCTGTTAATGCTTTTGTTAATTTTATTGCTGTTTGACCTCCAAATTGAACTATTGCTCCATAAGGTTTTTCTACATTTACTATGTTTTCTACATCTTCTTTAGTTAATGGCTCAAAATATAGTTTGTCTGCTATGTCGAAGTCTGTACTTACTGTTTCTGGATTATTGTTTACTATTATTGTTTCATATCCTTTTTGTTTTAATGCCCATACACAATGTACACTACAATAGTCGAATTCTATTCCTTGCCCTATTCTAATTGGTCCTGAACCTAATACTAATATTTTCTTATTGTTTTTAGTATCTATGGCTTCGTTTTCTTCATCATAACTTGAATAATAGTATGGAGTGCTTGCATCGAATTCCGCTGCACATGTGTCTACCATTTTGAAATTAGCTATTATTTTTTCTTGTTGTCTTATATTTTTTATTTCTTCTTCTGGTTTTCCACATAACTTAGAAATTACCTGGTCTGTATATCCCATTTTTTTAGCAATTGTTAATAATTCTTTTGTTAATTCTTCTTCTTTTAGTCTTTTTTCTATTTTTACTATTCTTTGTATTTTGTTTATAAAGAATTTATCTATTGTTGTAATTTTATGAATTTCATCAACAGTTATTCCTCTTCTTAATGCTTCTGCTATTACCCATATTCTTTCATTATCTACTTTTTTTAGGTCTTCTAATATTTTTACATCTGAAAACTTTTGTAGTTTTGGAAGAATTAGACTATCTATGTTTTCTTCTAATGAACGTATTGCTTTCATTAGTGCTTGTTCTATGGATGGTGCTATTGCCATTACTTCTCCTGTTGCTTTCATTTGTGTACCTAATTCTCTTGATGCTGTTAAGAATTTATTAAATGGCCATTTTGGTATTTTTACTATTACATAGTCAAGTACTGGTTCAAAACATGCATATGTTTTTTTGGTTACTTCGTTTTTTATTTCATCTAAAGTATATCCTATTGCTATTTTTGCAGATACTTTTGCTATTGGATAACCTGTTGCTTTTGATGCTAATGCTGATGAACGGCTTACTCTTGGGTTTACTTCTATTACTGCATATTCAAAACTGTTTGGATTTAATGCAAATTGTACATTACATCCTCCTTCTATTTTTAATGCAGATATTATTTTTATTGCTGATGTTCTTAGCATTTGATATTCTTTGTCTGCTAATGTTTGTGATGGTGCAACTACTATGCTATCTCCTGTGTGTACTCCTACAGGATCTATATTTTCCATATTACATATTGTAATACAGCTTCCGTTTTTATCTCTCATTACTTCATATTCTATTTCTTTCCATCCTGATATACATTTTTCTATTAATACCTGGTGTACTCTTGAAAGGTGTAATCCACTTTTTGCTATTTCTTCTAATTCTTCTATTGTATTTGCAATTCCTCCTCCTGTTCCACCTAATGTATATGCTGGTCTTACTATAACAGGTAAGCCTATTTGTTTTGCAAATTCTTCTGCTTCTTCATATGTTGTTACTACTTTACTTGCTATGCATGGTTCTCCTATTTCTTCCATCGTGTCTTTAAATGCTTGTCTATCTTCTGCTTTTTTTATTCCTTCTGGTGATGTTCCTAAAAGTTTTATGTTTCTTTTTTGTAAAAATCCATCTTCATATAATTCCATGGCTATGTTTAGGCCTGTTTGACCTCCTAAGTTTGGAAGTATACTGTCTGGTTTTTCTATATCTATTATTTTTTCTATTGTTTTTGTTGTAAGTGGTTCTATATATATCTTGTCTGCCATATTTTTGTCTGTCATTATTGTTGCAGGATTTGAGTTTACTAATACTACTTCTATCCCTTCTTTTTTTAATTCTTCACATGCTTGTGTTCCTGCATAATCAAATTCTGCTGCTTGTCCTATTACAATTGGTCCGTGAACCTATTACTAATACTTTTTTTATATCTTTATTTTTTGGCATTTTATTTCTCCTTTCTTACAACTTTTAAAAAATCATCAAATATATAGCTACTGTCTTCTGGGCCTGGACATGCTTCTGGATGGTATTGTACTGTTAATATTTCTTTTTTCTTATATCTTAATCCTTCAACTGTTCCATCATTTATATTTATATGGGATATTTCTGCAATATTATTATCTATAGATTCTTCTTGTATTACATATCCATGGTTTTGTGATGTTATGCATACTCTTCCTGTTTTTAAGTCTTTTACAGGATGATTTGGTCCTCTATGTCCGTATTTTAGCCTACATGTTTTTGCTCCTGTTGCAAGTCCCATTAACTGATGTCCTAAACATATTCCCAATATTGGTTTATTGCTTTCGTATAGTTTTTTTATATTTTCTATTGCTATTTTGCAATCTTCTGGGTTTCCTGGTCCATTTGAAAGGACTATTCCTTCAAATTTGTCATCTAATAATTTTGAATAATGGGTATTTTGTGGAAATACTGTTACTTCACAATTTCTTTTTATTAAAGAATTAATTATATTTTGTTTTGCACCAAAGTCTAATAATGCAATTTTTGTTTGTCCATCTCCATAAGTTGTATGTTCATTAGAACTAACTTTTTCTACTAAATTAGAAATTTCATAATTTTTTATTTCTTCTATTATTTTGTTTATATTGCTAATATCATTTGTTATTTTGCCTTTCATTGTACCATTTGTTCTTAATAGTTTGGTAAGTTTTCTTGTGTTTATTCCTTCTAATCCTGGTATTTGATATTCTTTTAAGAAATCTAATACATGCATTTTACTTCTAAAATTGCTTTCCATTTCTGCAATTTCATGTACAAATACTGCTTCTACCCATGGTTTTTTTGATTCTTGATCTTCTTTTGTTAATCCATAATTCCCAATTAATGGATATGTCATAACAACTCCTTGTCCTGCATATGATGGATCTGTGAATATTTCTAAATATCCTGTCATTGAAGTATTAAATACTATTTCACATATAGTATCTTTATCATACCCTATTCTTTTACCACAAAATGTACTACCATCTTCTAAAACTAAATAGCCTTCCATGTTAACCTCCCATAAAAAATTTCCTACATAATATATTACCACAAATGGGCAAAAATTGAAATATTTTTGTCGAATTTTTTTTATGCAGCATGTTAAATATAGTTACTATTCACAGACAATAGCAGTAAGTAGCGAAGACTAAGTAATATATTTTATTTTGTACATATGTTATTCTTTATATTTTCGAATTTGGCATCTCCTATTCCAGGTACATTTTTTATATCTTCTATTTGTTTGAAATCTCCATTTTGTTTTCTGTAGTCTATTATTTTTTGTGCTGTTGCTTCTCCTATTCCTGGTAATTGTTGTAACTCTTCAGTTGATGCTTTATTAAGATTTATCATTATTTTTCCTCCTTTATTTGTTTTGTATTGTTCAGCTATTATATTATCTCCACTTCCGAGTTGTTATATACTCTTTTTCTTCTACTGTTTCACTGTTTTTGCTTGGTATTGTTATTTTTTGTCCATCTTCTATTACGTATGCTAAATTTACAGTTGTAATATCTGCATCTTGTGTTAGTCCGCCTGCTTGTTCTATTACATCTGCTATTCTTGCTCCTTCTTTTATTCGTACTATTCCTGGATTTTTTATCTGACCAGCTATATGTATTACTATTATTTCTTCTGCTTCTTTTATATTGTTATTTTCTTGTATTATGTTTTCTTTTTCAAAACTTTGCTCTAATTCTTCATAATCGTTTGTAATTGTCATAGAATATATGTAATATCCTATTATAAAGATGATTATCACAGCTATTGATGAAATTATTATTAATTGTTTTTTAGTTATATTTATCATTACGACCTCCTTTTTTAAGTTTATATTTTTTAATATCTTTGACCTTACACATATCTAGCAATGTTTTATTAAGTTTTTGTTACAATCATTGAAATTTTAAAAATTTTAATATAATATATTAATACATTTTATTTTTAGGAGAGTTAAATATGAAATTGAGAAAGCTATTTTGTTTTATATGTATATTGTTTTTTGTGTTTTCTTTTTGTGGTTCTAGCTTTGCAGTATCTAATTCTAGTCCTAATGTTAATGCTCCTGTTGCTTTACTTATGGATAATAATACAGGGAAAATTGTATATGAAAAAGATGCATATAAAAGAATGTTTCCTGCAAGTACTACTAAAATTATGACTGCTATTCTTGCTTTGGAAAATTGCGATTTATCTGATGTTGCAACTGTTAGTTATGATGCTATTTTTACTGTTCCTTCTGGATATAGTACTGCAAGTTTACAAGTAGGTGAAAATTTAACTATTGAACAACTATTATATGTTTTACTTATTCCTTCTGCTAATGATGCTGCTAATGTTATTGCTGAACATGTTGCAGGTTCTGTTTCTAGCTTTGCTTCTATGATGAATACTAAGGCTCATGAGCTTGGTTGTAAAGATACTAATTTTGTAAATCCAAATGGTGTTCATGCAGAGGATCATTATTCAACTGCTTATGATTTAGCTTTAATAGGTAGATATGCTATGAAAAATGATATTTTTAGAAAATTTGTATCTTCTTATAAGTATTCTTTGCCTATTACTAATAAGTATGATAAAGATGATAGGTCTTTTAATAATACAAATAAACTGCTTAATCCTAAGGGTAGTCAATATTATTCATATACTACAGGTATTAAGACTGGTTATACAGATGCTGCTAAGAATTGTATTGTTGCTAGTGCTAAAAAAGATGATTTAGAGCTTATTTGTGTAATTCTTGGAGCTGGTAATGATACTCCTACTAATACAAATAAATTTAGTGATTGTAAAACTCTTTTTGAATATGGGTTTAAGAATTATACTAATAAATTAATTTGTGCTAAAGATACTGTTTATAAGGTTGTATCTCCTGGAAATGCCTCACAACAAACTAGTAGTCTTAATGTTTTGTATGAAAATGACATTAATGTTTTTATAAATAATTCTGATATTAATAAGGATTTTTCTCCTGAATTGGATTTTAATGAAAAAAAACTTAAAGCTCCTATTGCAAAAGGCACAGTTGTTGGCAAAATTTCATATACAATTGATGGTATTAACTATACTACAAATTTAATTGCTGGTCAAGATATTGAAGAGAATTCTGTTTTAATTATTATTGCTAAAATTGTTGGTATTATTTTAGTTTTACTTATTTTTATGAAGATTTTACATATTTTTAGAGGAAATAGTGGTAAAAGAAGCTATTCTAGAAAACGAAAAACTAAGAATTCAAAATATGTTTCTTTTTATAAGTTTGATTATTAATATATTTAAATAAGAAAGATGCAAATTTTAATTTTGCATCTTTCTTATAATGTTATAGTAATCCTTTATTTAATGATAATTTATTCCTTATATATCTTTTCTAATAAGGCTTCTTCTAAAGTTTTGGAAAAATTTATTTTTAACTCTTCTGCTTTTGTATTTATCCATTTAGGAATATTCACTGTTTTTTTACTAATTCTTTACCCCATTTTTCTGCAAATGAACTGATATCTACTATAATGTATGTTTTAAATTTAGAAATATATTTCCAATCTTTTATTTCTAATTTATCTTCTAGTTCTTCAAATGAAACTTCTTCTATTTTACTAGCTTTAGGTATTTTATATTCATAAATATGCCCCCCTTATTTGTGCAAGATGGTTATTTTAACCCTGCTTGCTTTAAAATACTGTTAAGAGTTCCTTTTGGTATATCTCCTTTATGATTTGGAATTGGTATACTTCCGTTTTATTGCATTGTGTTTATATATGTAATGTGAGCAATTTGTATGATGGTGATACAAACCTTTGGAGATAATCATTTTCTCTAATTCGCGAAATGTCATGACTATTCCTCCTAACAGTTCTATTGTCTACGTATTATACGTATAGTTAATATTTTTTTATATTATTTATGTTTTTTATGGTAAATATTCGTTATAGTTCACAGCGTATATAATAAAATCCGCTACGGCTAAGTAATATATTTTATTTTTTCATTTCGCCCTCCAAGCTCACGGGTATTCCCCCGCCTCAATGGGCTGTCGGGTCTTCATTACAAAATAAAATATATTACTTAGTCTTCGCTACTTACTGCTATTGTCTGTGAATAGTAACAAATATTCAATGCTTTTTAATTTTTCAAATACTAGCTATTTATTTTTCAAGCATTTGCTGTCTTGTAAATGAAAAAACATTCTTAAATATACTTTCTGACAATGTGTTTCAAATTCAATATTATAAACGATTATCAAATTACTGTTAGAAAGGATTTAAATATTTACTTTTTTATAGCTTTAGTTAAAATTTACTCTATATATTATATGTTTTTTTATAAATGTTATTCTATAAAATCCCTCTGTTTTCCTTCTATTCATTTATTTTCTTCTTACATAATTATTTAACAGTTTTATATTACATTTTTATAACTACTTTAATAATTATTACCTCTAGTTATTTTGAATTAAACTAAAAATGTACTGACAAAAAGTTCCTTTTTGTCATGTTTAAAATAAATTATTTTATATAAATAATTTAATAAAAAGATATTAAATTTAAAAAAAGAGATTCAAGTTAAAATTATAACTCAAATCTCTTTTTTCTAATGGACTTTTTTACAGTCTCTTTTTATGTTTAATATTTTTATTTTTGTATTTCTTTTCTAACTACTACATTTTGACCTTCTAGTTTTACC
>CAOKHI010000046.1 GCA_948468275.1 uncultured Clostridium sp.
ATACTATTTTATTTTTTTGATGTCAACAACTATTTAGATTTTTTTCTAAATAGTTGTTTTTAAAATAGGAATTATATTTCAAATTCCTACTCTATAACTAATTTTGATTTTTAAATGGGTGTTTTAGCTTATTTTTTATTTCTCCAGTAATTATTTTCATTGAAATATCATATACATTCTCGCTATCATCTTCATTCAAACTAGCTTTTATTTGTAAATCTTTAATTATTTTGTCTTTATTTTTTCTTCCAAATATGAAATAATTTTCTATCACATTATTTATTAATATACATTTTTCTTCATCATATCCTGTTTGCCTAGATAATTCTTTTATAAATCCATTTTTCTTCCTTTACTATATAAAACATAATTTACAACCCAAGCATATCTTTTGTAAGTCCCCATATTCCTTCTGTTTCCCTATCTTTTTCCCAATATGCTCCTCCTGCTAAGTTGTACTTGTTTATTAGGGTTAGTTTTTCTTTTATTGATTTTTCATCTTCTAACCAAATTTGATATTTAGTATTTCCTTCTGTGTATTCTACATAGTTTTGTTTTAATTGTTCATCCCAAACTTTTGTTACATCTTTTGGAAGTTTTTCTTCTATTTTATTCATATTTACTACTGAACTTGTGCTCTTTCCGTTTTGGTCTGTTTTCCACATACGTGTATATAATGGCATTCCTAATATAATTTTTTCTGGCTTTATGTCTTCTTGTCCTAAGAATTTATTTATATTTGCTTCTACCCAATTACATCCAGCTGTAGTTCCTGGGGTTGTGCTTGATGTTCCATATTGATCATATGCCATAAATACTATGTAATCTGCTACTTTTGATATTTTATTTCTGTCAAAACATAATGACCAATTTTCACTTCCATCTGGTGCTGTTACATCTACAGATGTTACTATTCCACATTCTCTTAATCGTGGGGCAAGTTCTATTATGAATCTTGAAAATACATCTTTATCTTCCATATTCATATATTCAAAATCTACATTTATTCCATCTAAATTATATTTTACTGCAAGTGCAACTATATCATTTATTAATTTTTCTCTTTGTGTATAATTATTTAATATTTTAGATGTTGTTTCTTTCATAGAATTGTTTGAAAACATTGCCCATATTTTATAGTTATTTTCTTTTGCCCAATTTATATATTCTTGTCCTCCACGTGCTACATTATCTATTATTTTTGCTGTATCTCCTTCTTTTAATGTAAAAAAGGATGGTGAAACTACATTTATTCCTTCAATAGTTGTTCCTGCTCTATTTGGTGCGCTTACATATTCAGAGTAATAATCCCATACTAAATTAATCTTTCCATTTATTTGTTTTGGTGTTTCCATTTTTTGTCTTACATATGTTTTATTAGTTAATTTATCCGCTTTTACATATCCTATCTTCCCTTTAGATGTTCGTATTTTTGCCCATCCATTGTTTTCAGAAATCCATACTATTTTATCACCTTTTTTTATCTTATCTATCGTTTTAGATAAACCTTTTGCTTTATATTTAACACTTGAATTTTTACTTGCATCTGCTTTTATTAATTCTCTGTCTAAAGATTCTATTGTAACAACATTTACATCATTCAATTTTTTAGTTTCTATATTATATACTCCATCTAGTTCTGAAATAGGAATATATATATTTCCATCTCTTCTTATTATTGTGTCTATAAGCTGTACATCTGAACCATTTACTCGCATTTTTTTATCTTGTGCTTGAATTACTGCTACTTTTGTATCTGATGTTGTTATTAGTTGGGTATTTTGTTTATCATAATATATTTGCCCATCAAAATAATTCTCTGCATCATCCATAGATAAATAGATTGTCCCATTTTCATTTATAAATATATCATGTCTTAACTTTGCTGTTACATTATTGTTATTTATTATTAAATTAATTTTATTCGCATTTTTGTCTTTCATAAAATTTGGTGCTATTAAAAATATAGATATCACTAAAGCTAACATTATTACTACTATCACTATTTTTACAACTATTTTTTTATCTTTTTTCATCCTTTTCTCCTCATAACTTATAATATATAAATTTATATAACATTTATTTTACTATATTAAATATTACAAAGCAATATTATTTTTTATCTTTTTTATTTAAATTTTCTTAATTTTGTAGTATAATTATATAAGAGTAAAATTTAGGAGGAATTTTTATGTGGCAAGTATGGTTGGTTATTTCTGGTGTTCTTTTTATTGCAGAAATAATTACTGTTGGTTTTTTAGTATTTTGGTTTGCAATTGGTGCACTTTTTGCAATGATTGTTAGCATTTTTACAGATAATGTTATTATTCAAACTTCTGTATTTTTAATTTCTTCTACTTTGTTACTATTTTTAACAAAACCATTTGTTAAAAAACTTTGTAAAGAAGAAAAAGTTCAAACAAATGCATATTCTGTTATCGGTAAAATTGGTATTGTTACTTATGATATTGATAATAAAAAAGGTAGTGGGCAAGTGAAAGTTGGTAGTGAAAGTTGGAGTGCTATTTCATGTGAAGATACACCTATTTATAAAGATTCAGAAATTGAAGTAGTTGAAATAAAAGGTGTCAAACTTGTAGTTAAACCTGCTTTAGTAACTGCTAATAAATAATGATTTTAGTATTTTTATATATATAAATTTAAAGGAGGAACCATATATGGTATTTTTAATTATATTACTTGTTATAGTATTAATTATAGCATTTAAATCAATTAAAATCGTTAAACAAGCTGAGGTTTATATAATTGAAAGACTTGGTAAATATCACAAAATAGCTGATGCTGGTCTTACAATTATAGTTCCATTTATTGATCATGTACGTAGTGTTGTAAGTTTAAAACAACAAACAATGGATATACCACCTCAAGGAGTAATTACAAAAGATAATGTTACAATTACAATAGATACAGTTGTATTTTATAAGATTACAGATCCTGCAAAAGCAGTTTATGAAATTCAATCTTTGAAAAAAGGTATTGAGTATTTAGCAATTACAACTATTCGTGATATTGTAGGTAAAATGGATTTAGACTCTACTTTTAGTTCAAGAGATGCAATTAATGACCAATTAAGAGTAATTCTTGATGAAGCAACAGATCAATGGGGATGTAAAATAGATAGAGTTGAAATTAAAGATATTACACCACCTGCTGATATTCGTGATGCAATGGAAAAACAAATGAATGCTGAAAGAAATAAAAGAGCCTTAATTCTACAAGCAGAAGGTGAAAGACAATCAGCTATTACTATTGCAGAAGGCCAAAAAGAAGCTGCTATTTTACAAGCAGAAGCTGATAAAGAATCTAAAATAAGACGTGCAGCTGGTGAAGCAGAAGCTATTAAACAAGTAGCAGAAGCTAAAGCTAAAGAAGTTGAAATGATTTATACTGCTATGAAAAATGCTAATCCAAACGATAAATTAGTTCAATTAAAATCTTTAGAAGCTCTTGAAGAAGTTGCAAAAGGTGAAGCAAATAAAATATTTATTCCTTTTGATGCAACATCTGCTTTGGGTAGCTTAGGAGCAATTAAAGAAGTCTTTAAAGATAATAAAAAATAATAAAAAAAAATGACATATTGGTAAAAATATCAATATGTCATTTTTATTTTATTATTGTTCTACTCCACTACTTGTTCCCATTTGTTGTGTTAACCATGAAGATGCATCAAATACATTTCCTGTTTCTGGTAATCCATAGTCTACTCCATATGTTTCTACTGTTAAACTTTTTATCACAGGTGGATTTACAGGTTTGTCTATTCCTTCTGAAGCTGATGTATCTCTTGTTACTACTTCTACATTTTCAATAGCATGTACTACTTCTATTCCTTCTATTACTTTTCCAAATGCTGTATATAATCCGTTTAATGATGGATATGATGTTGTTGTAATAAAGAATTGTGAACCTGCTGAGTTATATCCTTGTTCTGTTAATGCACTAGATAATTGAGAATAATCTGCTCTTCCCATAGATATTACACCTTCTTCATGTTTTAATGTATTATTCTTATATCCATTTGCTAAAAATTCTCCTTTTATACTATATTCTTTATCTTCTCCATCATCTTTTAAATTACTTAATTTTGGTGATCCTGAACCATTACCATTTGGATCTCCTCCTTGTATCATGAAATTTGGTATTGTTCTATGAAATGTTAATCCGTTATAAAATCCTCTATTTGCAAGTGCTATAAAATTTGTAACTGTATTTGGTGCAATTTCTGGATATAGTTCAATTTTTATTGTTCCATACCCTTCTACTTCCATTGTTGCAATTGGATTTTGACCTTTTTTTATAAATTTTTCATAATATCCATAGCATACTATCCCTAGTAGTACTACAACTAATATAATTGCTATTATTATAATAATTTTTTTTGCTTTCATTCTTTTTTCCTCCTAATATAATGGTATTTTATCTATTATTCTAAAATAATCTATTTGCATTGAAACTGCATTTTCACTTGCCCAATCAAATCTCCAGCCTGTTATATTTTCTCTATTTTTTATATTTTCATTTGACCACAAGTCTACAATTACTGTATGCCACTGCCCATCTTTTATTAATGTATTTTTTATAGCATATGTTTGGTCTGTTGGATTTTCTATCATATATAGTTCTACTTGAGTATTATTAGTAGTTTTATATCTAATTTCTATATATCTATATTCTTTTGGATTAAATGATGTAATATTATACATTGATATTTTTGGGTCTGCAGTTGTTGATGATAAATCTAATATTCCATTACTACATGAATTAACTGTTGTTGCAGAATTTGGATGTGTAAAAGTATTAAAATTATCAATATATATTTGCCTTGGTTCATATATTTCTTTTTGAATTGTTGTACTATTTCCTGCTTTGTCTGTAAATTTTATATCATATATTCCAAGTTCTGATACTTCAAAACTAAGATAGTCATCTATTATCCAATTTGTATTAGTAGCTAATTTATGGCTTAGTGTACCACCTTCCACATTACCACCATATACTATATTTGTAAGTGTAAGTTTCCAACTATTTTCTAACTTCGTTATTTCTACTTCAAATGTAGGTGATTGTGTATTTTTATTTATGTATCCTACATCATATGTAGAATAGTTAGGCATATTTCTTAGCCTAAAATATTTTGTTTTGTCTATTATAATTCCATCTACACTTATAACTTCTCTTGTATTAAAATTAATTAATACATTTTGCCTAATATTTTGCAAATCTAATTTCTTTAATTCATCTTTTGAAAAATATCTAAATCCATCTGGTTTAGTATCTTGTAATATTTCATTTAATTTAGATGCTTCTATTTGGGTTAAATCTTGTCCTATTGTAGATGTATAGTATAACCTATCTTGTTCATTTGTTTTAATCTTTTCATATATTGTATTTACTTTTGCTTGTATCATTTCAAGTTCTGAAATAAATGTTGTTCTTTTAGTTTCTTGTATACTTTCTGAGCCAACATATGTTGCAACACCTGCTAAAATTGCCATTATTACGACAGTTACTGCTAAACTAACCAATGTTATTCCTTTTTGATTTTTCATAATCCCCTCCTTTTCTTTTGTATTTATAGCATTAGATTATCAAAAACAAATTGTTCTTGCATTCTTTTTAAAGACTGTTTTATAGTTCGTGCCCTTACTTCTCCTATTCCATCTACTTCATCTAATTCTGGAATATCTGCTGCTAATATGTGTTGGAAGGATTTGAATTTTTTTACTAGGTTTTCCACAATATTGTTTGGCATTCTTGGTATTTTATTAATAATCCTGTACCCTTTTGTGAATACTCCTACTTCATCATAATTGTCAAATAAATCGTAGCCTAATAACTTTGCTATTGTTTGTGGTTTTAAAAGTTCTTCATATTCTAAATGTATAACTTCATTTAATACCTTTTCTGGTGTTCTCTTTTTTCCTGGTGCTATGTAATCTTTTATAATTAGTAACTCTACTTGCTCTAAGTTTCCTACTAATTCATCAAGTTGCATTTGTACAAGTCTTCCTTCTTCTCCTAATTCTATTATATGTCTTTGCACTTCTTGAACCATTTTCATAACCATTTCTGCTCTTTGTATTGATGTTATAACATTATCTAATGTAACTATATCATTAAATTCATACTCATTTAATACACTTAATTTTCCATCAAACACTTTTTTATACTTTTCTACTGTTTGTAATGCTTGATTTGCTCTTGTAAGTATTCTAGATGTATCATCTAATACATATCTAAAGTCTCCTTTAAATACTGTTATTATATTACGTCTTTGTGAAATACTTATTACTAATTCTTTTGTTTGCTTTGCTGTACGTTCTGCTGTTCTATGTCTTGTTCCTGTTTCTGTTGTTGAAATAGACGAGTCTGGTATTATTTGTGCATTTGCAAATAATATAGTTTTTAAATCTTTACTAAGAACTATTGCTCCATCCATTTTTGCAAGTTCATACAATCTAGATGATGTATATTCTTCATCTATTCTAAAACCGCCATCTACTAAATCTAACACTTCTTTTGAATCTCCTATAACAATTAAAGCACCTGTTTTTGCTTTTAATATATTTTCTAATCCTTGTCTTATTTGAGTGCCAGGAGCTATTAGCTTTAATATTTCAATTACATTTGCCTCTCGGTTTAGTCTCAAAACTTGCAACCTTCCTTTCGTTTTATTTTAGTCCTATCTTTTTCATTGCTTGTGCAATATTGTCTACGCCTATTATATCTAATTTATAATTTTCTTTCAATAGTTTTTTATTACTTTCTGGAATTATACAACATTTAAATCCTAATTTTTCTGCTTCTTTTATTCTTTTTTCTATTAAATTAACACTTCTAATCTCTCCTGTTAGCCCCACTTCTCCTATTGCTATAGTGTCTTTTGGAATAGATATATTTTTAAAACTAGATGCACAAGCAAGTACTACTCCTAAATCTATTGCTGGCTCATTTAACCTTATACCTCCAACTACATTTATATATACATCTTGATTTCCAAGCATTAATCCTACTTTTTTTTCTAACACTGCTATTAATACTGTTAATCTATTATAATCCATCCCATTTGCTGTTCTTCTTGGAAGGCCAAATACACTAGGTGTGGTTAATGCTTGTATTTCTATTAACAATGGTCTTGTTCCTTCCATTGTAGCAATTATAATAGAACCTGATGGATTTTCCTCTCTTTCTGAAATAAGTATAGAAGATGGATTTGTAATTTCACTCATTCCCTTATCTATCATTTCGAACATACCTATTTCATTTGTAGAACCAAATCTATTTTTTACACCTCTTAATATCCTATAAGAAAAATATCTTTCTCCTTCTAAATACAAAACTGTATCTACCATATGTTCTAGCACTCTTGGTCCTGCTATATTTCCGTCTTTTGTCACATGTCCTATAATTATAGTAGTTATAGCATTTTCTTTACATACTCTCATTATTTTAGATGTTATTTCTCTAACTTGGCTTACACTTCCTGGTGCTGATGTTATTTCGTCACAATACATTGTTTGGATTGAATCTATTATTACAAGTTTTGGATTTATATTTATAATTGCATCTTGGACTAAAGATATATCTGTTTCTCCTAAAAATAATATATCTTTATTATTAATCCCTAATCTATCTGCTCTAATTTTTATCTGCTCTGCTGATTCTTCTCCGTGACACATATAAAACTTTTCCTTCTCCTTTTATTGTATCACATATTTGCAAAATTAAAGTAGACTTTCCAATTCCTGGTTCTCCTCCTAAAAGTACTAATGAACCATTAACAAGTCCTCCTCCTAAAACTCTATCTAGTTCTCCAAATCCAGTAGAATTTCTCACAATATCTTTTCCAATCAATTCGTTTAATACCATTGGTTTTATTTCTTTTTTCTTTTCATATTTTGAATTTTTAGCACTTTTACTTAATTTTTCTTCATAAAAACTATTCCACTCATTACATCCGTGGACATTTCCCCAACCACTTTGGAGATTCGTATCCACAACTACTACACACAAACACAGTTTTATCTTTAGCCATAATCTCCTCCTCAACTTTGGAAATTATATAATTAATACAAATGTTTGTCAATACCAGTTTAGATATAATATAAGATAGTTAATATTCACAGACAATAGCAGTAAGTAGCGAAGACTAAGTAATATATTTTATTTTGTAATGAAGACCCGACAGCCCATTGAGGCGGGGGAATACCCGTGAGCTTGGAGGGCGAAATGAAAAAATAAAATATATTACTTAGCCATAGCGGATTTTATTATATATACTGTGAACTGTAACATTCAGTTGTGATAATCTAACTATAATAAAAATATTTTTAATAATATAAGTAATATTGCACCAGGGACTCCTAATATTCCTATTGTTATTGCTGTTATGTAGTTTAATCCTATATGAAAGTTAAAGGCTGTTCCTACTATATTTATTATATATATTATTACCCCTCCTAATATGGAGTTTAATACTAATTTTAATATACTTTTTATTGGAAGTATAAATATTTTTCCAAATATAAATAAGAAGCATATACATGCTAAATATATTATTATTGTATTTGTATCCAAGCAAATCACCTCATCTTTAATAAATCATATGATTATACTTGTACAAATATTCATAATTATTTATACTGCTTGTGAATTTTCTTCTGCTTGATTTTTTCGTAATTTTATTTCATTTATTCTATCTAGAATTATCCCATTTTGCTTAGCTTTTTTTAATAAGTAATTTAATTTTGCTTGATTTGCCTTTATTTCATACAAATAATAATCTATTAATTCACCTTCTGCGAATTCATAGTTTTTATTTGAATTTGCTAAATCATTTTTTGTTTTTATAATACTTTTTACTAATTCTATATTTAACTCTTCTTCTGTTTTTTCTATAAGATTCAACTCTTTTATATATTCTTCATGCATATGAATATTTCTCCTTTTTAACCAATTTTTACTTATTATTAATATTATATTCATATACACTTTTTTTATTCTAAATTTTAGGAATTAAACATTATATAAATAATTATTCCTATAGTTTGTACAATAAACAAGTTTAATATATTTGATGTTAATAAATTATTTGTTGCTTCTATTACACCTAATGTATCGTTTGTTTTTTTACAATGATGTTTTTGTGCTTCAAAAAATGTTATTAATTCTGGCAGACTTGTAATAAAACCCAATGCTATTCCTATTACTATTTGAGGTATATTAAACTGCAAACATAAACTTTCTAATGAATTACTTAGTAAGTTGCCCACTATAAATAGTGCTATTCCTGTTAATATTAGATATATTAAATATTTTACAATTACTTTCGTTTTTCCCCTAATAAATCTACTTTCTTTAATTATAATTTGTTCTTCATAATTTTGTTGTTTTTTTAAATATAATTTATGTGTATTTGTATTTATAAAATAGAATAAAATAAAAAGCATTATAAATATTGGTACTATACTAATATTTACCTCTATATTAAATAGTAATAGAATAATAGGAATTATAATAGTTATAATTACCATAGTCATATCTATTTTTAATGCTTTATTATTTAATTTTTTCCAATTTTTATTTAAATGTAATGATAAAGAATATTGAATTAAATTTATTATGTTTGAACTTAATATATTATATACGCTAGTATCAATCAATCCAGAAAATGCTGCAAATCCAACACTTAAAAGTTCTGGCATAGATGTAGCAATTCCTGCAACATTTCCTACTGTTTTTGCTTTTAAATTTAAACTTTCTGCGAATGTTCTTAGGACTTTTACTAATATGTATTTTGATATTAGTACTATTAATAATGAATAAAAAATAAATTTGATTATTTCAAATAACAATTCCATATATATCACCTAATATAATTATGAACCAAATTTTATTTTTTATCAACAATAAATTTAATTCATAAATTAATATTACTTAATCAACTAAGATATATTGAATAACACAACTATATAAATCATATTTTCTGCTCTTTTCCAATTACATTTTTAATTATGTCTTTATTGTTAATTTCATTTGTTGTCTTAATATAGTCATATAATCTTGCTATTTCATCCTTAGTTAATCCTGTTACTTTTTCTATAAGCTTTGTATCTATTTTCTCTTTTAGCATCTTTTTGGCTATCTGTATTCTTTCCTCTTCTTTTCCGCTCTTTTTTCCGTTCTATTTTGCCTTTTTCAATTCCATCGTCTAATCCTTTGGCATATATTGCTTTTTCATCCATTATTGCTTTTTGCCTTAAATCTGCTATTCTTTGCATTTTTTCGTCTGCACTTATTTTTATTAGCTTTTCTTTTG
>CAOKHI010000047.1 GCA_948468275.1 uncultured Clostridium sp.
GGGTCTTCATTACAAAATAAAATATATTACTTAGTCTTCGCTACTTACTGCTATCGTCTGTGAATAGTAACAAATATTCAATGCTTTTAAATATTTCAAATAATAGCTATTTATTTTTCAGGCATTGGCTATCTTGAAAATAAATAATATTCTTAAATATACTTTCTGACAATGTGTTTCAAATTCAGTATTATGCACCATTTCAAATTATTGTCTGAAAGGAATTGATTTTTTTTACAATGCTTTACAACAACACGTTTTGCAGTCTATATTACATAATTCTTTTAATTGCTTTGTATCTTTTCCTATTTTTGTATAATAGTCTAAAATTGCACTTTTTACTGCTTCTTCTGCTAGTACTGAACAGTGTAATTTTACTGTTGGCAAACCATCTAGTGCTTCTACTACTGCTTTGTTGGATAATTCTAGTGCTTGTTTTATGTTTTTTCCTTTTATTAGTTCTGTTGCCATACTACTTGTTGCTATTGCTGCTCCACAGCCAAATGTTTTAAACTTTACATCTATAATTACATCATTTTCAATTTTAAGATATATTTTCATTATATCTCCACATATTGGATTTCCTGCTTGACCTATTCCATCTGCATTATCTATTTCTCCTACATTTCTTGGATTTGTAAAATGCTCTATTACTTTTTCTGAATACATCTTTACCCTTCTTTCTTTTTTATATAATCTTCGTATAATGGTGACATGTTTCTTAATTTTTCTACTACTTCTATTAATGTTTCTATTAAATAATCAACATCTTGTTTTGTGTTATCATCTCCAAATGTTACTCTAAGTGAACCATGTGCTATTTCATGTTCTAATCCTATTGCAACTAATACATGTGATGGCTCAAGCGAACCTGATGTACACGCAGATCCACTTGATGCACATATTCCTTTTAAATCTAAATTTAGCAGCAATGCTTCTCCTTCTATGAATTTAAATGATATATTAGCATTCCCTGGCAATCTTTTTGTTCTATGTCCATTTAATTTTATATATGGTATTTTTTCTTCTACTTGAGATATATAATAATCTATTAGCATGGTTAATTTTTTATTATACGCATCAAAATTTTCATATGCAAGTTCTATTGCTTTTCCAAGCCCTACAATTCCTGCAACATTTTCTGTTCCTGCTCTTTTATTTCTTTCTTGATGTCCTCCATCTTGTATTTTATCGAATGGTACTGCTGTTCTTACATATAGTGCCCCCATTCCTTTTGGTCCATAAAATTTATGTGCTGACATAGATAATAAGTCTATATTTAACTTTTGTACATCTATTTTCACATTTCCTATTGCCTGAACTGCATCTGTGTGAAAATAGATATTATGATTTTTTGCAATCTTTCCTATTTCTTCTATTGGTTGAATTGTTCCTATTTCATTATTTGCAAACATAATAGTTATTAATATAGTTTTATCTGTAATAGATTTTTCTAATTCCTCTAAATTAATTAATCCTTCATTATCTACATTTAAATATGTTACTATAAAGCCTTGTTTTTCTAATGTTTTACATGTATTTAATACTGCTGGATGTTCTATTTTAGTTGTTATTATATGGTTTCCCTTTCCTCTATTTGCATAAGCAACTCCTTTTATAGCCAAATTATCGCTTTCACTTCCACATGATGTAAAATAAATCTCTTTAGACTGTGCACCTATTGCTTTTGAAACTTTGCTTCTAGCTTCTTCTACTGCCTTTTTTGACTTTCTTCCTATACTATAAACAGAAGATGCATTACCATAATTTAAATTAAAATATGGTAACATTTCTTTTACAACTTCTTCTTTTGTTGCAGTAGTTGCTGCATGGTCAAAATATCTTATTTTATCCATTTTCATTCTCTCTCCTTCTTTGTTTTATCAAACATTCTTCATTTTTACACATACAAAATATTTCTTCTATATATCTTTCTAATTTTGCTGTTGTATGGCATGATATACAATGTGCTAATTCCTCAGCTTCAGAAGTTGCTAAATTTTCATTTACATCTAAAATTTCTACTAAGAATTTCTTAAATAGAGTATTCCTTTTATTAACATGTTTTGCCATTGCAATTCCTTGTTTTGTTAAGGTTATGTTCTTATATTTTTCATAATTAATAAGACCTTCTTGTTTTAATATATTTAAAGCCTTATTTGTACTAGATTTTTTTACTTGTAAATCTTCTGAAATGTCTGTAACTCGTACACCTATATTTTCTTTATCTAATCTATATATTGTATTTAAATATTGTTCAAGTGATGCTGATAATAACATATTTTTCTCCTTTTTGTTAGTTTCAGCTAACATTTTATCATAAATATGTATCTTGTCAAGCACTTTTTAATATTATATGTTTATTTATCTATTTTATGTGTAATATAAATAACATCTCTATATGAAAGATTTCATTTTTTTCATATAGAGATGTTTGTATTTAATAATTTCTTTGTGATTTATTTTGTTTTTCTATTTCAATATCTTTATTGAATTTGTCTATCATTGCTGGTATTCTTTGTGCAAATGTTTGAGATATATAATTATCACTAATTTGTCCATTTCTGTTTATTGCTCCTATATATTTCATCTGCTCACTATTTTGTTGTGTTTTAGTAGATAATAAAGTAAGTAAAGAATTAATCATCTGTTTATCATTACTTGCTATCATATCATCAACTTTTATAGCTGTTTCAAAAACTACTGGACTTCCTATTGGTTCACCTGTTTTTAAAAACATTTCATTCTCATCATCTGTTCTATCTATATATGCTGAATATACATATATACCATTTTGTTGTGCATCTTTTGCAATTTTGTTAACATTACATATTTTTAATATTTCTCCTGTTTGTATATCTACACCTTCATAATCAGATAATGTTGTAACTTTACCTTTATAAAAATGATCACTGCCCTTATAACTATGAACTTTTTTTAAAAATATGTCATTTTTTCTTCCGATTTCTTTCTTTTTCAACTAATTCTTTATGTTGGCTTGCTTGTTTTTCTATTTTCATTTTAAATTCATTTTGATGTCTTTCATTTTCGATAATAGATTTTTGCATTTTTTCATCAGCTATCCTATCATTTTCTAAAATCTGCCTATCTAAATTAGTTCTAACATAATTCATAACACTATCTGTTGGCTCTTGTATTGTAAATGTGCCATCCTCTTTTTGCTTAATTCTTCCAACATGATTATATCTACCTTTATCAAGTCCATTAAATCTACCAATCTGTAACATTCCTTCTAATAGTCTTGCTTTAAACATTTTTTCAATTGTCATATTTTCTGGTATTTCAAAACAAATAAAATCTCCTTGGTCAAGCATCATTGTAAGGTTTTCATCTACTTGTTGTATTCTTGCTGTAAATAAATTAGAAAGTTCTTTTCCATAGTCTACTTGATTATACATTTTAATATCGTAAAACTCTAGTTGCATATCTGAATTTGGAAATTCTATTGCATAATTTGTATGTGTTTGTGTCCTCACATCTTTATTTTGATTATTGTCCTTTTTCTTATTAAAAATATCTAATAATCCCATAATTTCTACCTCTCTTCATAATATTTACACAAGCTTTATTATACTTTATTTCAAATTTTGGCTACATCTACTACATATAGTTGGGTTTTCATTGTCTTTGCCTACTGTTTGCGAATACATCCAACATCTTTCACATTTTTCACCTGTTGCTTTTTCTACTGTTATTCCTATTTTTTGTTCTTCATCTTCTGCTCTTTTATTTGGGTTTATTTCTACATCTGATACTATAAATATTTCTTTTAATAGTTCTTCTTTATCTTTTATAAATTCATATTCTTCACCTTTAGCATATAATGTAACTTTTGCCTCTAATGAAAGTCCTATTTCTTTGTTTGCTCTTGCTAATTCTAATTTTTTTGCTACTTCTTCTTTAAGTTTTATTAGTTTTTCCCATCTAAGAGCTAATTCTTCATTATCATATTCTTGCTTTACTTTTGGATAACTATCTAACATAACACTTTGTGTGTTCTCATTTTGCTTATGTGGCATGTAACTCCATATTTCTTCTGCTGTATAACAAGTCATAGGTGCTAAAATTCTAACTAAAGCACTTAATATTTCATACATTGTTGTTTGTGCTGCTCTTCTTTTTATTGAGTTTGGCTTTTCAGTATATAATCTATCTTTTATTATATCTAAATAAAATTGACTCATATCTACAACACAAAATTGATTTATTGCATGATATGCATCATGGAAATCGTATGTATCATAGGCTTTTGTACAATCTTTTATCAATTTATTTAATCTTGTTAATGCCCACTTATCTATTTCTTGCAAATCTTCATATGCAACAGGGCTATTTACATCAAAATCTGAAATATTACCTAATATATATCTTGCTGTATTTCTTATTTTTCTATACACTTCTGTTACTTGTTTTATAATATTTTTAGAAACACTTACATCTGATTTATAATCAGATGCTAATACCCACAATCTTAATACATCTGCACCTGATGTATTTATAATTTCTTGTGGCTCTATTCCATTTCCTAAAGATTTAGACATTTTTCTTCCTTGTTCATCTACTGTATATCCATGTGTTAATACTTCTTTATATGGTGCCTTACCTTTTGTGGCAATAGATGTCAATATTGAAGATTGGAACCACCCTCTATATTGATCACTTCCTTCTAAATATAAATCTGCTTCTGGTAAACCACGTTGTGCTAAAACTGATTCATGTGTAGAACCAGAATCAAACCACACATCCATAATATCTGTTTCTTTTTTGAATTGTGTACATCCACATTCACTACATTTTGCTCCATCTGGCATTAATTCTGCTTCATTTAAGTCAAACCATGCATTACTTCCTTGTTCCTTTACTATATCACATATCTTTTTAAAACTTTCATCTGATGCATATTCTTTTTCGCAGTTTTTACAATAGAATATTGGAATTGGTACTCCCCAAGTTCTTTGACGAGATATACACCAATCATTTCTATCTTCTATCATTTTTGTTATTCTTTCTTCACCCCAAGAAGGATACCATTTTACTTTCTTTATAGCATCTAAAGTTGGCTTTCTAAATCCATCTACAGATGCAAACCATTGACTTGTTGCTCTAAAAATAACTGGTTTTTTACATCTCCAACAATGTGGATAAGAGTGATTAACAACTTGACTTGCAAGTAATAAATTATGCTCACCTAACCATTTTATAATTTCTTTATCAGATTTAGCATAGTACATATCTTTGAAAGGTCCTGCACCTTCTCCTCTTTGTACTCCTTTACTATCAACTAATACTATTATATCACTATTGTTTTTTAAACCTAATAAATAGTCTTCTTTACCATAGCTTGGTGCACAATGTACACACCCTGAACCTGTCCCAAGTTCAACATTTACAGTATCCTCACTACCAGTAACTACTTTTGATTGTCTATCTAAAAATGGATGTTTACATATTACACCTGCTAAGTCCTCTCCTTTTATTTCCCTTATGATTTTATAGTCCTGTATACCTGCAAGCTCCATAACATTTTTAACAAGTTCTTTTGCAAATATTACTTTTTCTTCTCCTATTTTTACAACAGCATATATAAAGTCTGCTCCAACGGCTATCATTGTGTTTCCTGGTAATGTCCAAGGAGTTGTTGTCCATATTACTACATATGAATTTTTCTCATCAAATAGCCCTTTTGAATCAATAACTGGAAATTTAACATATGCTGTATTAGAATTTACATCCTTATATTCTATTTCAGCTTCTGCAAGTGCTGTTTCGCAATCTGTACACCAATAAACTGGTTTTAATCCTTTATATATATATCCTTTTTTATACATATCTGCAAATACTCCTATTTGCTTTGCTTCTACTTGTGGCTGATATGTTATATATGGGTTTTCCCAATCTGCTAAAACTCCTAAACGTTTAAATCCTTCTGTTTGTTTATCCTTATATTCTTCAGTAAATTGTTTACATGTATCTCTAAATTTTGTAACAGGAATTTCATCTCTATTTAATCCCAATTTTTCTATTGCTTTTTTTTCTGTTGGCATACCATGAGTGTCATATCCAGGTACATATGGTGTATAAAATCCTTGTAAGTTTTTATATCTAACTATTGTATCTTTTAAAACTTTATTTAATGCATGACCAATATGTATTTCACCATTTGCATATGGAGGTCCATCATGTAATACAAATGGAGTTTTTCCCTCATTTTTCTTTATCATTTTTTCATATAAACCATTTTCAAATACTTTTTCTAATATTTGTGGTTCATTTTCTGGTAAATTTCCTCTCATAGGGAAATCTGTCTTTGGTAGGTTTAATGTTTTACCATAATCTTTTTTTTCTTCACACATTTTTATTCCTCCTTATATAAAACATAAATCAAAAAATCCATTTTCATCCTATTTATATAGGACGAAAATGGATTTAGCTTTTCCGCGGTACCACCTAATTTAGAAATAACATAATTATTTCTCTCTTAGTGCATTTAACGCATAGCTTACGACAAGTTCTACTTTTATTTCAAACTTGCAACAAGATATAGGTGATAACAAATAAATTATTTTCTTACTAGATTTTCAGCATACATCTAGCTCTCTTTAAAGTTTTACTTTATTTGCCGTGTCCTTCTTATTGTTTTTGTTATTCTATATTAAAATAATAACACTTTAATCTAATTTTGGCAAGTAGTTTAGGAAAAAATTTCAAATTCCATATGGTACTTTACAAGTATTTTCGTTTATATTACTTGTTAATTTATTAATTCTTTTAAAATTAAAGTTATTCTCTTATTCATCTTGTATTTTTTCCATTCTTCTTAGATGAATTAAGTAATATGCTAGTCCTATTTGAAAAATTATAAATATTGCAGACAATCCAAGCATATATTTAAGTCCTATTTCATACATTATTCCACAAAAAAATACTCCTATTGCTTCGCCTAAAAATCTTATTATATATCTTATATTTGCAAATGATAATTGATAATCATTTTCTACACGATTTATATATACTCCATCACATATATCCTCATATGCAGTTGAAATAAGAAGTGACCATGTAATTGCTATTAATGTTATGATTATGTTGTTAGATATAATAGAAATTACATATCCCATAAATCTTATTCCAAATTTTATGGTTATTGTTACATAATCATTTTTAGGTGTTAAATACTTAAGTGCTAATATGCCAATTCCATCTGCAAGCAAACCTACAACTAATAAATAGTTAGTAGCAATATTATCAGAAAAAGTAAAATAATTAGTTAATGTTAGCATTTTTAATCCCAAAGCTGTTGACATTGCTGTTGTGCCTATGAACATATCTAATAGATATAATGATAATATTTTACTTTTGAATATGTACTTAAACATTGAATTCTTTTTCTTTTTTATTTCTTCTTTATGATTAATTTTTATATTAATCATAGTAATTATTGAAATTGCTAAAAATATATTTGATATTATTAAGCAAGTATTATAATTTACTAATATTCCTGAAATACTTTTACCTATAAATATTCCACCAAATAAAATTCCTAAATCTCTAAATAAGTATTCTGTTAATTTTCTTTTACTATATATTGTATTACTCTTTACTATGGTAGTTATTAGTGGATATATACTTGTTATGATTATATATTCCATTATTATATCTATTACTATATTAAAATTTATCAGTTCTATTTGATTGGTTCCATTCAAATAATATAATGCTAACATATTAATAAATTTTATAATCAAAATGAATATTAATGTTTTCTTTAATTTATTTAATGTAACATATTTTCCAATTAGAGCTATCCCTATAACACTTATAAAAGTTCCTATACTTATAATACTGCTTATGTGTGTTACAGAAAAATTATTATCTTGTAACCAAAGTTGTCTAAAATTTCCCCATAGTCCAATAGATATACTAAAAAATGCTAACATTATTAATATTTTATCTTCTTCTTTTATCTTCTTCATTTTGTTTCGTTAAGTTCTCCTATATATTCATATATTTTAATCCAATTATTTAAAACTACTATGTATTTATTATTACAAGTTTTATGACTAATTCTTATTACTTTAATACCTTCTTTTGAAACATCTAAACAATTATTTAATTGGTCATCTATAAATAAGTCTATATTTTCATTTTTACATACTATTCCTTTTTCTCTAGCATTTACTATTAGTTTGTCGTATTCTATATTATTTTTATCTAACCAATTCTTACTCAAAAGGTATGGATCATCATGAAATTCACTATCTCTTGCTGTTATTATAAATATTTTATGACCTTCTTTTCTTAATTTATTAATTATCTCTACTGCATTATCTCTAGGCTTTGCCTTATTTGTAATTTCTTCTTGAATATTCTTTAGAAAATATTTTAACTCTTCATAAGAAAACTGAAATTTCTTTTTATATGTATCTACAGTGTTTTTTATATCTTCAGAAATATTATCATCATTCTTAATATTCTTACCTAATTTTATTGCATATTCATAAGCTGCATTGTTTAGTTCTTCTTCAACTTCTGTTATTGTATTATCTATATCTATTCCTATATTCATTTTTACTATTATTCCTTTCTTGCCTTCGCTATTGCTACATCTGCTAAAAGCACAAATTATTTTCAATATTTACTCCTAATTAATTCTATATCTGTTCTACCTTGAATTCTCTTTTCTATCGCTTTTATCCTGAGCACATTCATTTTAACCTTGACTTGATTTTATAAAGCATATTAGAACTGTATTTAGGATTTATATTTTATTGTTTATATCTTTTATTATATTTGGCTCAATTTTATAATTTCTTTCTGCATCCATTAAACCATTTCCTTAATCATTATCATCAAATACAAAATTCCATTTTCCATTTAAACTTTTCCATTCTTTTCTTACAAGTTGTAGTCTTGGATAATCTTTTATATAACAATTCATCTTTTTTCCTCTCTATACTATTTATTACTACTTTCTATTAATTTATCAAAATCTGATTGATATAATTTATCTTGTATCACTCTATACTTTTCAAATTCTGTTAATGCCTTTTCCTCCGCAATTTCATGCGATATTTTTCCCGCATCTTTTAATATATCTCTATCATCTGATAATAAATATTTATCTATTCTATTTGCCCAATCTTCCATAGTCATTGGAATATTTCTTTTTGCTCTTGCTTCTGCTAAGTCTAAAAATGCTGAAACAATAAGTTCTAACTGTTCTAATTCTTCTTTCTTTAGATAATTTTTAGCAATAACAACATCTGTTTCTAATATCTTACCATTTGGAGAATGTTTCCATGATGTTAAATTCATATGTTCTTTTGTATGGTCTGCTCTATTATAAATAATCTCAGCTGCCGTTTGGTGAGTTACTGCATAGTGCATCTTGTTTTGCACTTTTTTAAAAAATTTAATTGTGGTAGGAGATTTTCTATCATAATCAATAGATGTAGCATATATATCTGTAATTTTTTGATAAAATCTTCTTTCTGATAATCTTATTTCTCTAATCTCTGCAAGCAATGTATCATAATAATCTTCATCAAAAAAAGTACCATTTTCCATTCTTTTTTTATCTATAATGTATCCTTTTTTTGAAAATTCCTTTAAAACATTTGTTGCCCATCTTCTAAATTGAATTGCTCTATCTGTACTTACTCTATATCCAACAGAAATTACTGCATCTAAATTGTAATATTTAACAATTCTTTTTACTTCTCTATTTCCTTCTTTTTGAACTACCGAGAATTCCTCGGTAGTTGAATTTCTATCTAATTCTAAATCATTATAAATATTTTTTAAATGTAATCCAATATTGTCTGATGAACAGTCATATAATTTTGCCATTGCTTTTTGAGTTAGCCACAAATCTCCGACTTCAAACCTTACTTCAATTCCTTTTTCCTTTTTTTGTTGCTCAAATATTAAAAATTCTGCTGAACTGCTTCTTATATATAAATCTTTGTTACTCATTATAAATTCACCTCTTTTACTTTTTGTTATTCAAATATATTCACTTAATTAGACATTCTTCTATAATCATTCCTTTTGATTTGTCTCATATTTAGTAATAATTCATATTGATTTTAACTATACCATAAATCAACTTTTTTCTCAATGAATTTTGACAGGAATTTTTTCGTTTGTCCCATTTTTTTGTTTTTATTTAGATTTTACACTTACA
>CAOKHI010000048.1 GCA_948468275.1 uncultured Clostridium sp.
TTACTTCTGGTTCCTCGGTTGTCGAATCCTCTTTTACTTCTGGTTCCTCGGTTGTTGAATCTTCTTTTACTTCTGGTTCCTCAGTTGTTGAATCTTCTTTTACTTCTGGTTCTTCGGTTGTCGAATCTTCTTTCACTTCAGGTTCTTCAGTTGTCGAATCCTCTTTTACTTCTGGTTCCTCGGTATCTAAAGTTTCTTCATCAGTTAGTTCAAGGCAAAGAACATCTAATTGAGTCTCAGTTTGTGGCTCCTTTAATCCACATGGTCTTTGCTTACCTTCATCCTCTATAAATACTAACCTATTACATACTCCATCTCTAAAAATATGATCATATTCAATAAAGTATAGTAATCCACACTCTGCACATCTAAATATATATCTAGTACAATAAGTATCTACTGTTGGATTTGGATGTCCAATTTGAGTTTTATTTACAATTTCACTATATTTCGGATGTAAATATACATCCAAAGAACTCATATTTCTTTCTCCAAATCCATGATCATGTTCTGTTGTTATTTTTGCATGACCACATAATGCACAAGACATTTTCCCATTATCATAGACATATTGATGAAAATCTTCTTCTTTTTTAGTACATCTACATTCTCGCACATGCATATCATTATCATCATATTTATATTCACCAAACTCATGTTGTGTATGATGTGAACGTCTGCACCTGTCACCACATAATATACAGTCATAATAATCATAAATATAACCATTAATACTAATAGTTTTTAGTTCAACATCTGGTATACATTCTTTAGATGTTTCTTTATTGTAACTACATATCTGGCAATCCTTCACTTCTATATGAATGTCATTAATGCCTGTTCTCTTATAAGTAATATCATAACAACATTCTTCATCTTTACTTACATCAACTGTATCTTGACAGATACTACATGTATAAGATGCCTCTAATTTATGAGTATCATTATTGTTAGGTGTTGACTGGTATTCTATATCTTCTGGAACATCTTCATGTACATGCTCTCGAGATTGTTCACCACCACAGCTAATACAATATCTAGCATCTGTAGCTTCTCCAATGAATTGCCATTCTTCACTATATTCACAATCTTCTTGTAACTCTTCTACATTTGTAGCTCCACAGTCACTGCAACAGTATGTTGCTGTATGTTTGTGAGTTCCATCATTATTGTCTGTATAGTTTTCTTGAATAACAAAATTATGCTCTTCTACAGAAGTATCATCATTAGTAGCTGTGCAAGTAGTGCATACATATGATTTTTTTACGATATGCTGACCATCTAAATTATCCTGAAATTCAGTTTCTAATAATGCAAAATCATGTGGTCTTGTTTCTTTAATACCACAATGAGAACATACTCTTTGCTCTTCTGCATTATCTTTGAATGACCATTCTCCCCATATATGCTGTTCTGGTTCATCTGGTTTTTCAGTATCATCTGGCTTATCTGATTCGCCTGGTTTTTCAGTATCATCTGGCTTATCTGATTCACCTGGTTTTTCAGTATCGTCTGGCTTATCTGATCCACCTGGTTTCTCAGTATCGTCTGGTTTGTCTGATTCATCTGGCTTCTCAGTATCACCTGGTTTGTTTGGTTCTACTGGTTTTTCAGGTTTGTCTGGTTTGCCTGGTTTGTCTGGTTCATCAGTATCATTAGGTTTATTTGTGTCACTTGGTTTTTCCACCTGTGGCTTTTTCTTACCTTTTGAACTGCTTTTGTGACTTGTAGTTTCTTCAGGTTCTTGTATAACTTGTGGTGCTTCTTGAACCACTACTGGCTCTGCCTGCCGAATTGCGTTAGTATTAACTGCAACTTTAGCATTATTATCAAGCTTTGGTTTCTCGATAGTAACTGGTTCTGGATCTTCAACATCCTCTGGTGTTGTTGACTCTTCATCATCTGAATCTTCAGAATCTGTACCTCCTGTTGGATTAACTGGTATTTCTTCAACTTCAGAGTTTTCTTTGCCTTCTGAAGGCTCAGTGAGTTCAACGTCCTCTGGTGGTGTTGGTTTATCTATGGTTGAAGTATCACCATTAAATAATCCTCTACAACCAACTAAAATTGTCATACATAACGCAATAATTAAAGCCTTAACCATAAAATAATTTTTTGTCATACCGTTTTCCTCCTGTTTTGATTACTAAATTGTCAATGTGCTACATAAATCATTTTTCTGTTTGTAACTAAACTAATAGTTACAAAGATGTGGTTTACATCTTTATTTATTATACAATATTTTTCGTAAACAATCAATTACTTTTTTCTTACTTTTTGCTTAGTTCTATTTGTTACTAATTACTATATAATGTTCTTTATTTATTGCTTATGTGTATATTCTCAATTTCTGCCTTTAATTCTCTAGAAATTATGTTTTGTATCTGTGCTATTTGTTCTGTACTAAGTGTATCAGCTTCTACTACTATGCTTACACTTGCATCATTTACAAATATTACTGAATTAGTAAATCCTTTTGTTGATAGTAAATTTTCTGCTATCATTATAGCATTCTTAGTATCATTTATTTTTGATACTTCTTGTTGAGAAATTGCTTTTTGTTCTGCTGATATATTGGTATTTTCTAAAATTTTTTGATAACTTTGTAGCATTTGTGAATACATCTTTTCTCTTTCTAGTTTTGATGTTGAAAAATAACTATTTGCATCTGTGTTTGTTGGTACTGTTGTTGTATTTATAGTATTTTGTTCATCTATTGTATTTGTATCTGTATCTACTACATTTTCTTGTATTGCATTGTTTTCTTGTTTGTTTTTTTCGCTTTCTTGCTCCTCATTTGCTTTATTTATTGTTTCTATTATATTCTGCTTATCTTTTTCTTCAAGTAATTCTCCACTATTTACTAATGTTGCATCTCCTATTGCTGCTAATTGTTTATCTCCTACTGTATTTGCAGTTGTTTGTGCTGTTTCTCCTGTTGCTGTGTAATTTAAATAACCTGCTGTCACTAGCATTAATGCTATAACTAAAATAGCTAATTGATTTTTCTTTAAAATTTTCATAAAATATTCTTCCTTTCTATTCTTTTTTCATTTCAAAAACTTGAATCTTATGGGTTGCTATTCCCGTTACTGCTTCTACTGCTTGTACTATATTTGCTTTTACAGTTGCATCATTTGCTCCGTGAGGCTGTTATTATTGCCCCTTCTACTTTAGGGCTTATTACTTTTTGTGTTATTGGTGTTTTTTGCCCATTTTCTTCTTGATATACTATGTCTTTTGTTGTATCTTGTTGTTCTGTTATTCGTGTACCTCCTCCTGAGTCTTTTTCTTCTATCGTACTATTTTTACTATTTTCGTTATACATTGCTATTACTTCACTTGTTTGAGAATATGTTACTAAAACTTTCACTTTTCCTACCCCATCTATTTGTGATAATATATTTTCTAAATTTTCTTCTATGCTTTTTGTTTCTTCTTTTTCTTGCTCTTTTGTTTCATTTGTGGTTGCTAGTTGTTTACCAAATTGAGAATCTGTTCTATCTTTTGTTTTTGTTTCTTTTTTATCTGTCCAGATTGCATTTATTGCTATTATTGTTATTATTAATATTATTATAAATACCACTAAATTTTCTATTTTTCTCTTACTATTTCCATTACTTTCCTTTGATATTAATGTTTTAAATTTCTCTGTAATCATATGTACCTCCTATTAATTATTATTTATCTGTATGTTTTTAATGTTTACATCATATACACTAGATATGTATTGTTTTAACTCTTTAATTTTGCTCATGTCTATGTTGTTTTTTTCTTCTATTTCATTATTAACATTATTTTTATTTCCTATGGTTATTTCGTTTATACTAATTTTATTTTCTTGTTTATCTTCCTCATCTTTTTTATCTATTTTTAAACTTATACTTTCTATTTTTCCATAATCCTCATTGTCTTTGGATATTATCTTTATATCTATATTTATAAGTTTATATCCTTTATCTTGTATCTTATTTTTCATATCCTCTTTAATATTATTTATATAAATTTCCATAGTTTTGTTATCATTATTAGTAGATAGTGTTTGTGCCATTGTTTGATATGTATCTGTATCTTCTAAATATTTTTCAAACTCAAAATCTAAATTGTTCATATCTGTTTTTGTAACTTTGGAAATAATTGGTGATATTATTGTAAAAAGTATATATACTCCAATTATTGTTTTAACATATTTTTTATTCTTTCCATTTGGCAAAATCATTTCTATAATTGTTCCTATTATTACTGCTACAATTATTTGTTCTGCCCATGTACTCATCCATTCAATCATAATACCACACCTATCTATACATAAGTCCACTATTGGATATTTTTATTACTAAAGTTACACCTATTATAAGCATTACAGATACACAAATTAATATTGCAAGTAAAATTTTAAATGTATCCCCTACTTGTCCTAATAATGAAACTATTTTGTCATCTGCTATTGGTTGACATATTGCGGAGGCTATATAATATGTAAGCATCAGTATTGATAATTTTATGATTGGCAATATACAAATTCCTATTATGACTATAACCCCAACTATCCCAACTGCATTTTTTAGAATATTACTACATCCTATTACTGTATCTACTGCATCTCCTAATATTTTTCCAACTACTGGTATAAAATTTGAAACTGCTGCTTTTGCAGTTTTTGCAGTTATCCCATCTACACTACTAGTTAAACTTCCTTCTAATGATAATACTCCTACAAACACTGTAAGAACTATTCCTAATGTCCATACTACACTATTATTTAAGAATTTAGCTATTTTATCTACTTGAACTTTTTCAGATACCTTTGAAATTATTGATAATGCTGTTGATATTAGTATTAATGGTAATATAAATGTTATAATTATATTTCCTATAAAAGTTATTAAAAATAATAATACTGGTTGTATAACACTTGCAGAAGTTATACTTCCTGTTGTCATTATTAATGTTATTAAAATTGGTAGTAATGTATAAGAAAATCCAACTAAATTTTGTATAGTGTTTTTTATTAACATTATTATGTCTGAAAAATTACTCATTATTAATGTTACTATTAATATATATTGTACATAATATGTAATTTGAGATATACTTTTATTTTCTAAACTTTCACTTATACTTTTTAGTACACTATGTATAACAATTATAACTATAATACTTCCGTATTATTGCTATTGTTTGCTTTACTTCTTTGCTAAACACCCCTATTATTTTAGTTATTATATTAGAATTATTTATTTTTCCTTTTATTGCATCATTTAACAATGTATTCATATCTATATCTTCAAATACTTCCTTAGTATATTTATCCGCTTCTGATACAAATTGTTTTATATTTAATGTTTCAGATTGAGAACTAAGTATTTCTTCTTGAGTAGCAAGTGTAGTAGTGCAAATAGCTATAAATATCAAAAATATTGTTGCTATTTTCTTTATCTTCATCTTTAGTATCCTTTCTATAAATTTATGGTAAAACTTTTACAATTGTTTCTAATAAACTAGAAATTATTGGTATTGATATAGCTACAATTATAACCTTACCACCTAAGTCTACTTTATTTGCAATTGCTGATTCACCAGCATCATTACATACACTTACAGCAAATTCAGTTAAAAATGCAATTCCTGTAATTTTTAACAATATACCTAAAAATTGTCCATTTATTGGTGTTTTACTTGAAAGACTTTGTAATAGGTTTATAATTCCAGATAACTTGTCTATACTTAAAAGAATTATAATAGCTCCTGCAACCATAGAAACATATATTACGAATTCAGGCTTGTACTGTTTTAGAATTACAATAATTATAATAGCAACAAATGCTATTCCTATTATTTTTACAATATCCATAGTACACCACCTTTACAAATTAAATAATGTCCTTACAGTATCAAACAGTGTACTAATTTCAGTTATAACCATTGTAAGCACAATAACCAATCCTGCAAGTGTTGTCATCATTGCTTGATCTTCCCTTCCTGCTCTTACTAATACTTGATGTAATACTGCAACTAAAATTCCTATAGCTGCTATTTTAAAAAGTAGATTAATGTCCATTGCTTCCTCCTTTGTTTAAATAAGTAAAATTACTATTGCACAACCTGCAATCATACCGAAGTGTTTTATATAGTTTTTGGTTTTTATCACATTCTATTGTTGCTTTTTGTATTTGAGTATCTAAAAACGTATTTGTTAATTCTATTTGACTAATTTGTCCTTGTATATCTGTTTTACCTAAAAGTTTACCTAAGTCTTTTATTATTTTTATATCTTCTAGTTTCAAATTAGTATCTGCATTATTTAATGCTTCTTCCCATGCAATTTTTGCAGATAGTTTTTCCATTTTCTTGCCTGCTATATTAAATATATCAGCTATATTAGGCTTTATACTATTAGAAATTTCTTTAAAAATTTCTGGTATTGGTTCATATGTAAATTTTATTTTTGTTTCAAATATGTTTAATGCATTTTTTATTTCTTTTAATTCAATTACTCTATTTTTATATTTATTAGATATTAATATTCCTACAAAAGATGTAGATATAAAAACAAGTAATAGCATTAAAATCTTTATTATTATCATTTGTACCACCTACTATATTAATTATATTAAGTAACTTTTATTTTTAGAACTATTTTTATGTTAAAATATATTCTGAATTCATTTTATTTAACGTATATACATTTTCTACTTCTCCTTTTACATTTTTATCTAAGAATATCAACCTTTCAAATATTCTTGTTTCTATTAATTTATTTATTGCAGGATTTAATTTTATATCTTCTAATGTTTTTCCATGTGCAGTAAATATTCCTTTTATACCACAACATACAGCATAATTTATTGCTTCTATGTCTTGAATGTTTCCTATTTCATCTGCAACAATTACCTGAGGTGCCATTGAACGAATCATCATTTGCATTCCAATAGCTTTTGGAATATTATCTAATATATCTGTTCTTATTCCAACATCATTTTGAGGAATTCCTTTATACATTGCTGCTATTTCTCCTCTTTCATCTACTAATCCTACTGTTATTCCTTTAAATTGAATCTGTTCCATACCTGTACTTATTTTTCTAATCAAATCACGTAACATAGTAGTTTTTCCTACACCTGGTGGTGATATTATAAGTGTATTATATACACTATTTTCTTCAACATTTAATACATATTTTAATATTCTACTACTTGCTCCTATTATTTGCTTAGATATTCTAAAATTTAAACTTGATATATAATTTATATTACTTACCTTTCCATCAGTTATTACAACACTACCTGTAATTCCTACTCTATGTCCACCTTTTAGTGTTATATATCCTGCACATATTTGAGTTTGATATGAATAAATTGAATTATTACATATATATTGTAAAGTTTCTAATACTTCTTCTTGTGATGGTATTATTTCTTCTAATACTTGCTCTTTATTTGTAAATTTTAATACTATTGGTCTTAATGTACGCATACGTATTTCTTCTAGTAAATTCATCCCTTCTGAATTAACATTTTGTGTCATTTTTTTATTTATTAAGTTTCCTATTCTTTTTGGAAAATAAGATAAAATTTCGTTTAAATTTAACATTTGTCCCCCTTAAGACAAGTAATATTATAAAAAACTACTTTATTGCTTGTTCTAGTAAAATAAAAAGCTATAACATATATATTAATATATATATGCTATAGCTTTTTATTTTAGAACCTTTTATTATTCTTCCCAATTATGATAAACATTCATTACATCATCTAAATCATCTAACATATCTAATAATCTTTGCATTTTTTCGCAACCCTTTTCATCTAATGTAATATATGTATTTGGAACCATTTGTACTTGAGCTTCTACAAATTCTAGTCCTTCTTTTTCTAAAGTTTCACGAACATTTGAAAAATCTTCTGATGCAGTTGTTATTTCATAACATTCTTCTTCTACACTAAAATCCTCTGCTCCTGAATCTAGTGCCAACATCATTAAATCATCTTCTGATTTATCTGTTTGTTCTTTATCTATAATTATAATTCCTTTTCTTTCAAATAAATAAGATACACATCCTGTTGTTCCTAAATTTCCGCCTGTTTTATCAAATGCATGCCTAACATCTGATGCTGTCCTATTTCTATTATCAGTGCTTGATTCTACTATAACTGCAACCCCATTTGGTCCATATCCTTCATATATTACTTCTTCATAATTTTCTGCATTTCCTGCACCACTGGCTTTTTTTATTGCATTATTTATAGTATCATTTGGCATATTTGCTGCTTTACATTTAGCAATTACATCTTTTAGTTTAGAATTACCCGCTGGATCAGGTCCTCCTTGTTTTACTGCTACTAATAATTCTCTTCCTAATTTTGTAAAAATCTTTCCTCTAGCTGCATCTGCTTTTCCTTTTTTGGCTTGTATATTATGCCACTTACTATGTCCCGACATTTCTTCTTCCTCCTTTTTAATTTTTCTCTCTATTTTCAAGGCTTTCGAGCCTCTAACCACTTAATTTACTCATTTTTTTGTTTTGTTGAACTTTGTTGATTTTAGTGGGTTTTGGTGGTTCTGTGTTGAAACGATTGCACCAAAATTGCTCCAAAATTGCTCCAAAAAATATTATGTCAAGTTTTCTTTTATTTTTTTATAAACATTCGTTTCATATATTTCAATTTGCTTTTTATAAATTTCATTTTTTATTGTATCATATTATTTTAAATTTGTGTAGTCTTTTTACAAATAAAATTTGTTTTTTACTAATTTTGGTTGTATGGAAATCTCTTTTTATCTGTTGTTTTATGTTTACTGTTCTTCCTCTAAGTCAGTTCCTTTTTCGTATTCTTCTGCAAATTCATTTTCCATACTTTTCTTTATCTCATTTTCCATTCCTAATAATATCATATCATTATAAGATATATAAAAATCCCACTTATTCTTTTCTCCATTAAATAATCCTAAATCTCTTATATCTGCTATTATAAAATCTTTTACAAATGATTCATAAAATTGTTCGTATGTATCATATTTAGAAATAAAATCTTTGTCTTTTAAATATTCCTTATAATTTTGTACATTAATTTTTCCTTTTTCTTTTAAGTCGATAGCTTCATCTGCAATACAAGCATGAATAATTGAATTATTATTTTTAGGATTTTGTAGCAAAACTTGTGTATCCATTGTTTTTATATAGTTTTCACAAATTTTTTTATAAAAAAGTTCCTTATAATCTATTGTTTCTATTTTTACATCATCAACAAAATCTTTATTTTTATAATAATCATATATTTCTTTTGTATCTTCTGCATTTTTATACTTTCCTACAAAAATATAATCACCTACTTTTTGTTGCTTATTTGTTCTTACATATATTTTAAATTCTTTGTAATCTGTTAATTTTCCTGTTCCTTTTGAATCTATCCATGTGGTGGGAAATTCTATTTCTATTTTTTCTATCCAACTCGAAAGAATCTTTATATCTGTATTTTTATATATTTTTTTAAATCTTTCTAAGTCAGAAATTACAACATCTTTATCGAAATAACTATAAACCGAAACAATAAATGGCTTTGGTTTTCTATCGCTTGAATTTTGACATACTACTAAAGCATTATATTTCATTTTCTTCTTCCTCCTCTTCTTTAGATAAATTTAATTGATTTTGCTCTAATTCAAACTGATATGGGTTATAGTAACCTTCTTTATAATTATCTACTAATTTAATCAAATCTTGTTTAGACATATTACATATGGATCGCATCCAATAATTTGCTAGTAATGATACTTTGCCACAATTTTCTCTACTTTCTCTTAGTATTTTTATATCAGCTTTAAATTTTTCATAACCTTTGCAATTTTTTACAAGCATCATTTTTCTACTTAGAATTTTTGAAAATTCTTTATATTGCATGCCATATGTTACATCTTTATATTCTTTCTTTTTCATACTTTCACTTCCTAATCTTATTGCATTTCCATTTCATCTTCTTTAGTTATATCTATTAGTGGTAAAATATGAATGTACAAAAAGGGCAAAATAAAAATGTACAAAAAT
>CAOKHI010000049.1 GCA_948468275.1 uncultured Clostridium sp.
AAAACTAAAATCCACTTAATAAAAAGGTGGATTTTAAAATAATAATTAAGGTTTTCAATTTTTGTTTGTGTTTTTCATTGACGAATTATCTGTTTTTGTGTTATTATATTTATATAATATTTTGTCGAATTTTGTTGTAAACAGTTTTCTTTATTTGGCAAAATATATTTATTATTTGTAATAATGCAGTTTTTTCATATATTTTAAGGAGGAATTTTTATGATGAAATCTACTGGAATTATAAGAAAAGTTGATGAGCTTGGTAGAGTTGTTATACCAATTGAGCTTAGAAATAAATTTGGTATTGCTGAAAAGGATCCTATTGAAATTTTTGTTGATGGTACTTCTATAGTATTAAAAAAATATGAGCCAAATTGTGTTTTTTGTGGCTCTACAAAAAAATTGGTTTCTTTTTCTGATAAATTAATTTGCAGTAAATGTGCTGAAAAAATTAATAGATTAGCTGAAGTTTTAGATAATTAAATTATAAAAAGTATGTAATCAAAAATAAATTCATTTTATTAGATTACATACTTTTTTGTATTATTTTTACTATTAGATAAAGTATTGGTATATTTCATTTTTATTTACATTTCTATCTTTTGCTATTTGTTTTATTATATCTTTTTTATTCATTCCTTTTTGCTCATAGTAATTATAGTGTTCTTCTAAAGATAGATTTTGTAATATATTTAAATTTATTTCTTCTTTTGTTTTTGTTGCTTTTTCTATTATTATTACATATTCTCCTTTTGGTTCTTTTACTATTTCTAACAATTCTTCTATTGTTCCTGTTACATAACTTTCATGTATTTTAGTTAATTCTTTTGCAATTACTAGTTTTCTTGTTTTTAATATATTTTGTAAATCTTGTAAGGTCGATTTAAGTTTATGTGGTGCTTCATATAATATTGTAGTTTTGGTTTCTTGTTCTATTATATTTAATTTTTCTTTTCTATTTTTCTTATTTTGTGGTAAAAAACCTAAAAAGCTAAATTCAGTAGCATCTATTCCCGATGCAATTAGTGCTGTTATTAGTGCACATGGACCTGGTATTGGTATTACCTTTATATTATTTTCAATTGCTTTTTTTACTATTTCTCCGCCTGGATCAGATATAACGGGGGTTCCTGCATCTGATACTAATGCTATATTTTTTCCTTCTAATAGTTTATTTATTAATTCTGTTGTTTTTATTTCTTCATTATGCCTATGATAGCTTATTAATGGTTTTGATATTTGTAATTTGTTTAATAGTTTTAGTGTATGCCTTGTATCTTCTGCTGCTATTATATCTACTTCTTTTAGTATCCTTATTGCTCTTAATGTAATATCTTCTAAATTTCCTATTGGTGTTGCTACTAAATACAATTCTCCCATTTTTTATATCTCCTTGTTATATATTTTTAATATATCTTTTGTATAATTTCCATTTTCTTCGTATACATATAATGGTTTTTCAATTTTTAAAAATGGCTTACCATTTTTTGTTGATTTTATTAATACTAAATTAGGTTCTTTGTTTTGCATTGGATATACTAATTTTATTTTTTTAGGCTCTAATTTATTTTTTCTTAAAATTTCTATAATGTCTACTAATCTATCTGGTCTATGAACTAAATAAAAATTTCCATTATCTTTTAAAAGTTTATATGCGATTTTTACAAAATCTTCTAGGGATGCTGTTATTTCATGTCTTGATATTAATTTTTTTTTATTTTCATTTTTAATTCCTGTATTTAATTTTTTATATGGTGGATTTGATACTACTGCATCAAAACTAGCTTTTTTAAGCATTTTATCTAAGTTTTTTATATCTTGATTTATTATTTCAAATTTATTTTCTAATTTATTTAGTTTTATGCTTCTTTTTGCCATGTCTGATACTTCTTTTTGTATTTCTACTCCTATTATGTGATTTAATTTTGTTTTTTCACATAGTAGAGTCGCAATTATTCCTGTTCCTGTTCCTAAATCTATTACTTTACTATTACTTTTTATTTCTTTTGCAAAATCAGATAAAAGTATACTATCTATTCCAAAACAGAATCCATCTTTATTTTGTATTATTTTAAGTCCTTTGTATTCTAAGTCGTCAATTCTTTCTCCTTGTTTTAATATATCTTCCATAATTCCTCTTTATCACTTTTTAATATTTTTATCATATTATATATTAAATATATATTTATGTAAAGGAAATATTAGTTTGAAAGAAATAAACTGTACTATTTATATAATGTTTTTAGTTTAAAAATTTGTATATAAGTTTATTGCCTGTTAATTTACCATTAAATTATTAATTAATAATTCAGATTTTAATTGATTTATATTAATACTAATATTCTTTTATAGAAAGTACGAAAGGATTGATTTTTTTATGAATAATTATAATCGTAATTTAAAACCTAAAACTTCTTTTAATTTTGCTCAAAAAAAAGAGAACACTATTTGCTCTCTTTATGAAGTAGAAAATTTTTTGTGTAATTTTACTAAGGCTTTAAAATGTTATAAGTTTTTTTGCTTTTTTAAATAATTAGTCTTTTTTTACAAATGATTCTGTAAATTTTATTTCATTATCATTAAATGCTTTTCCTTCTTCTCCATTAATTAAAATTTTTACCGCTTCTACTTCATTTAATTGTGTTAATGTATTTACTATTGCATATATTGTTTTACTTTCCTTTTCTGCTCCTCCTGCATGATTTTCTACAAATTCATTTGAAAAGTCTACATATACTATGTTATTTTTTAGTTCAACTTTATTTACTTTTGTTCCTTCTGGTATTACTTTTTCTAGTTTTTCATTTTTAGGTCCTTCTATTAGTAAATTAATTAATGTTAAATATGGTTCATTGGTTAATTCCTTTACATCTATTGTTCTTCCTTCTGGCATTAGTGTATTTGTGTCTTTTGAATTAAAATAAAGTGAAACTATGGTTTTTCTTAATTGCTCTTGTGTTATTTCTTCTTCTGGTATATATTCTGAAATTTCATTTATTTCTTTATTTTTTTGAATTTTTTTGTAAATAAAATAACTACATACTCCTAAAATTACAATAATAATTATTAATATTACTAATATTTTTTTATTTTTCATTTTTATCTCCCCCTTGTTTTGATATTTAATAATATTATAGACAAGTTATTTTTAGAACTTTGTTTGTAAATTTTTTCCATTTTGGGTTTGACTTATATTTCTTTTTGTTGTAAACTATAGTTATTATAAATGTTGGAGATGATTGTATTTATGAAAAAAATAAAAGATCCTTTTAGTGGATTTAGTCATTTATTTGGCGCTGTACTTTCAGTTGCAGGTTTAGTAATCTTAATTGTTATGGCAGCTTTTTATAGTAATGAAAAGGCTTGGGATATAGTTTCTTTTTCTATATTTGGCACTGGTTTAATTTTGCTATATACTTTTAGTTCTTTATATCATTTGCTAAATGTTGGAGAAACTGCAACTCGTGTTTTAAGAAAATTTGATCATATTATGATATATATTCTTATTGCTGCATCTTATACCCCAATTTGTTTAGGACCATTACGTGGTGGTTGGGGCTGGAGTATTTTTGGTGTAGTTTGGGGGCTTGCAATTATTGGTACAATTTTAACTGCTGTTTGGATAAAAGCTCCACGTTGGCTAACTACTACAATTTATCTTGCTATGGGTTGGACTGTAATTATTGCAATTTATCCTATGATTACTATTTTTAATAGTTTGGGTATGCTGTATTCCCTTTTATGGCTACTTATTGGCGGAATATTTTATACAATTGGTGCTGTAATTTATGGTTTGAAATGGCCTAAGATTGATAATAAATATATTGGATTTCACGAAATCTTTCATATTTTTGTATTGCTTGGTAGTATATGTCAATATTGGTTTATATTAAGGTATGTATTATATATATAAAGGTTGCACGTGCAACCTTTATTATTTATATTTACGGATTTACTCTTTTTGGGTTTTTATTATCTTTGTATTTTATATATCTAAATAATATTTTAATAATAATTAGCCTTTTTTATCTTAATAATTTGTTCATACTATTTTCACATTATTTTATTATAATTAATTTGTTCCAAACTGTTTATACTGTAAGATTTTTACAGTTGTTTTGGTTTGACAAATTTAATTTTTCATTATACAATATAATTTGAATTATATCTTTTTGTTTTTTCAAAAAGAAAGGAGATTTTTATGGATGAAGTACTTCATGTTGGATTAGATGTAGGTTCTACTACTGTTAAGGTAGTAATTATGAACAATGATTTAGATACAATATATATGTCTTACAAAAGACATTTTTCTGATACAAAAAATACTGTTTGCGATTGTTTAGAAGAACTTACTACTAAATATCCAAACAATACATTTACAGTAGCTCTTACAGGTTCTGGCGCTATGTCATGTGCAAATTTCTTGGAACTTCCTTTTATTCAAGAAGTTGTTGCTTGTAAACGTGCTGTTGAAAAATATATTCCTGAAACAGATGTAGTAATTGAGCTTGGTGGAGAAGATGCTAAAATTATTTATTTTGATAAATTTATGGAACAACGTATGAATGGTACCTGTGCAGGTGGTACTGGTGCTTTTATTGACCAAATGGCTTCATTATTACATACAGATACTAATGGTTTAAATGAACTTGCAAAAAATTATTCTACAATTTATCCTATTGCATCTCGTTGTGGGGTATTTGCAAAAACCGATATACAACCACTTTTAAATGAGGGAGCTGCAAAAGAAGATATTGCTGCTTCAATTTTTCAAGCAGTTGTTAATCAAACTATTAGTGGACTTGCTTGCGGAAGACCAATTCGAGGAACAGTTGCATTTTTAGGTGGTCCTTTAAATTATTTGTCTAGTTTAAGACAAAGATTTATAGAGACATTACATTTAACTGAGGAAACTACTATTGTTCCAAATGAAGCACATCTTTTAGTTGCAAAAGGAGCTGCTCTTGATTCTGTTAATATGAAGGCTATTTCTAACCAAAAATTAAAGAGCAAAATTGATGTTTTAAGAATTTCTCAAGATAATTCTACAATTCCTTTAAAGCCTTTATTTACAATAGATGCAGAATATGATGAATTTAAAAAAAGACATAATGAAAATAAAGTTAAAAGAGCTGATTTATCATCATATAAAGGTGATTGCTTTATTGGTATAGATGCTGGTTCTACTACTACTAAGTTAGTATTAATAAGTAGAGATGGAGATTTATTATACTCTTTGTATGGTAGTAATGAGGGAAATCCTTTAAATAGTGTTATAAAAATGTTAAAGCAATTATATAGTATATTGCCAATAGATGCTCACATTCGTTATAGTGGAGTTACTGGATATGGAGAAAAATTAATTCAAACTGCATTAAATATAGATTTAAATGAAATAGAAACAATTGCCCATTATACTGCTGCTAAGCAATTTATGCCTAATGTTACAAGTATAGTAGATATTGGTGGACAAGATATGAAATACATTAAAATTAAAAATGGTATTATAGATAATATTATGCTAAATGAAGCTTGTTCTTCTGGTTGTGGTTCTTTTATAGAAACATTTGCAAAAAGCTTAAATCTTTCTGTTAGTGATTTTGTAAATGAAGCAATAAAAGCAAGACGTCCTGTTGATTTAGGTTCAAGATGTACTGTTTTTATGAACTCTAAAATTAAACAAGCACAAAAAGAGGGGTATGAAGTTGGAGATATTTCTGCTGGTCTTTCATATTCTGTAATTAAAAATGCTATTCAAAAAGTTATGAAAATTAGGGATACAAAGACTTTAGGAGATTATATTGTTGTTCAAGGTGGAACTTTTTATAATGATGCTGTTCTTCGTGCATTTGAACAAATTGTAGGAAAACATGTTGTACGTCCTGATATTTCTGGTCTTATGGGAGCATATGGTGTTGCTTTACTTGCTAAAGAACAATATGAATCTAATTTTGATATGGAATATTATTCAACTATTGCAAAACTAGAAGATTTAGATAAATTGGACATCAAAATTACACATACTAGATGTAACTTATGTGAAAACCATTGTTTACTTACTATAAATAAATTCAGTAATGGTAAAAAACATATTTCAGGTAATCGCTGCGAACGCGGTGCTGGTATTGTTTCTGATAATACTAATTTACCTAATTTAATTAAATACAAATATGAAAGAGTTTTTGGATATACTCCTTTAGAGGAGGCAGAAGCTTTTCGTGGAACTATAGGGATTCCGCGTGTTCTAAATATGTATGAAGATTATCCATTCTGGTTTACATTTTTTACAAATTTAGGTTTTAGAGTAGTTTTATCTGAAAAAAGTAATAGAAAAACTTATGAAAAGGGTATGGAATCTATGCCTTCTGAATCTGTTTGTTACCCTGCAAAACTTGCTCATGGTCATATTATAAGTTTATTAGATGCTGGTATTAAAACTATATTTTATCCATGTATACCATATTCTAGAAAAGAATATGAAAAAGCAGATAATCATTATAATTGTCCTATTGTAATTTCATATTCAGAAGTTTTAAAAAATAATATTGAAGAATTATCTAATTTAAATATTAAGTTTTTAAACCCATTTTTACCTTTTGATGCTAAAAACCTTACAAAAAGAATATTAGAGCTTGATGATTTTAAAAGTTATAATTTTACTAAAAAAGAGCTTATGAATGCTGCAATTAAAGCTGAGGCTGAATACCAAAAGTGTAGAAATGACATTCACGAAAAGGGTAGAGAAACTTTAGAATATATAGATAAAAATAATTTAAAAGGAATTGTTCTTGCAGGTAGGCCATATCATGTAGATCCTGAAATTAATCATGGGATTGATACTTTAATAACAAGTTTAGGGTTATGTGTTTTAACAGAAGATAGTATTTCAAATTTAGATGCTGCCAAACGTCCTTTAAGAGTTGTTGACCAATGGATGTTCCATGCACGATTATATGCAGCAGCAGAATTTGTTGGAAAGCATGATAATTTAGAACTTGTACAATTAAATTCATTTGGTTGTGGAGTTGATGCTGTAACAACAGATCAAGTTGAAGAAATACTATCAAGTTATGAAAAAATGTATACTTTAATAAAAATAGATGAAGTTAATAATTTAGGTGCTGTACGCATACGTATAAGATCACTTTTAGCAAGTATGGAAAAACGTTTAGCTAAAAAATCCGAAAATACTGCTACTGGTAATTATGGAGTAAATAAAATTCCATTTACAAAAGAAATGAAAAAAGATTACACAATACTTGTACCACAAATGGCACCAATTCACTTCGAGCTTATAACAGAAAGTGTAAAGACTTCTGGTTATAATGTAGAATTACTAAGAGATTGTAGCCAAAATACTGTAGAAACAGGATTAAAATATGTTAATAATGATGCATGTTATCCATCTATTTTAACAACTGGTCAATTTATTGAAGCATTAGAATCTGGAAAATATGATGTTAACAAAACTGCAATTATAATGTCTCAAACTGGTGGTGGTTGTAGGGCTACAAATTATATAGGATTTATTAGAAAAGCTCTAAAAGATGCTGGGTTTGAAAATGTACCTGTAATTTCCTTTAATTTAGTAGGAATGGAAAAGAACCCTGGTTTTAAATTAACAATACCATTATTAGAGAAGCTATTAAAATCTGTTTTATATGGGGATTTGTTGCAAAAAATGCTTACTAAGAATAGGGCATATGAAGTAAATAAGGGGCAAACTCAAAAATTATTTGATGAATGGATGGAAAAATGCAAAAAACTAGTGCAAAAATCTTCTAATAAAGAGTTTAAGCAAAGTATTTATGATATAGTTAATGATTTTGAAAAAATAGAATTAGATACATCAATTATTAAGCCAAAAGTTGGAATTGTAGGAGAAGTTTTAATAAAATACCATCCATTTGGAAACAACTTTGTTGCAAATTTATTAGAGGAAGAAGGGGCAGAAGTTATTTTACCTGATTTTATGGGATTTATTAAATTTATGGCAACACATAAAATTACATTTAATAATTTATTAAAAATAAATAAAACATCATCAAAAATATCAAAAGTTGCAATTAATTTAATAGATATTTTAGAAAAGGATATAAAAATTGCACTTGCAAATTCTAAAAAAGGTTATTTACCACCATGTGACATATGGCATTTAGAAGAAAAGGTTGCAGATGTTTTATCAATAGGAAATCAAACAGGTGAAGGTTGGTTTTTAACTGCTGAAATGATTGAATATATAGAAAATGATATTCCAAATATTATATGTGTTCAGCCTTTTGCATGCCTACCAAATCATGTTGTTGGAAAAGGTGTTATTAAAACTATTAGAAGCAAATATCCAGAAGCAAATATTTCTCCTGTAGACTATGACCCTGGAGCAAGCCAAGCAAATCAGACTAATAGGATTAAATTGCTAATGACTGTTGCTAAGGATAATTTGAAAATTAAAGAAAATTCTAATAAGAAATTATTAGAGGAAAATATGGGTAATGTGGACGATATAGCTGAAAGTGAGAATAAAAATATTATTAATAAATAAAAGATGGCATTATAGCCATTTTTTATTTATTAAAAAATATTTTAATATAAATATTTTTTAATTTTATATTATTTAAATTATTTTATTTTTGCATAAATTTAATAAATAATAATTTAAATAATAAAAATATTATATATATTAATATAAATTATTATAAATTTAATTTTAATATATGAAACATTTTGTAACATTTGTATATACTCTAACCATCTCTTCATATTGTCAATTTGCTGGTTCATTTCTAAGATTTTTTGTATACATAATTCGATTGAAAGTAACAATAATCACTTACAAAACTCTTTATGTTTAACAATTTTATCATTTTATCCATTTTTATCAATCTCATATATCCCAACAACTACACGCTATTTTTGCATGTTTTTTCATTATACTTATAGACAAACGCCTAAGCACTCTACAAATCATTCCACTTATATCAATACTTTTAGCCTTTATCAATTTAACATAAAAAAACATTCTCATCTTTAGCCAAACTCTTAACTCAATCCACCACATTTTTCCCACTATTTACCTCAAATCTAACACCACAAAACCAGTTTTTCCCTTAACATTTTACTACTTTTCCATAATTTACGCTACTTTCAAATTCACATACTATACTATCCAACAAACAAGGCTTACAAATTTTACTCCAAAAATCACCTATGTCTCTTTATGCAAATACATTTCTTCAAAATTTATACCTTATTGCCTTTTTGTACTATCATTTTTCTATCAAAACCACTCAACTCCTTCTTACATTTTTGTAATATTTAAACAAAATAAAAAAGTATTTTTATTTTTCACTTTAAAATAAATAGTTATTATAGTTAATGCAAAAATGTGCATTAGCACAAATTATTTTTGTACAATTCTGTACATTTCTATTTTATCAGGTCTGCCATGTGGCGTTTTGGGGCACCATTTTTTGGAAAAAAATATTTTTAAATAGCTTTAGTATTTTCTCGTTGTTACTTCAAATAACTCTTATTAATATTTATAAAATTTTTATTATAAATAAATTTTTTAGGTAAATCTTTTATAAAAACAAATAGCCATAAATATTTATTTTATATTTTCTTCTTTGCAATACTATATTTTTAATAATACATTTTAAAATTTATTATTTATTATACTAAATTTTAGATGCATTATTTTCAATCCTAAACAATTTAATTAAAATATGAATATAGAAAACTGTATATTTTTGTACAATTTTATATTTCCTTTTTTGTACATTCTTATTTTTTATTAACATTTATTCTGTATATATTAT
>CAOKHI010000050.1 GCA_948468275.1 uncultured Clostridium sp.
ATGGTAAAACTAGAAGGTCAAAATGTAGTAGTTAGAAAAGAAATACAAAAATAAATAAAAGCAAATAATAGATGGTTATATATAACCATCTATTATTTTGCCCTAAAAATATGAGCTTTAATATTTTTTTATGCTTTTGCAACATTTAATTTCTTAGCTAATCTAGATTTTTTTCTAGCAGCAGTATTTTTAACTATAACACCTTTAGAACAAGCCATATCTATTTTTTTAGTAGCTTCAACAAATAAAGTTTCAGCATTTGCTATATCACCACTTTCAATAGCTTCATCAAATTTTCTAATAGCAGTTCTAAAACCAGATTTTATCATATTATTTCTTAATGTTTTTTTCTCAATAACACTAACTCTTTTTATAGCTGATTTAATATTTGGCATTTAATTTGCACCTCCTCAAAATAAAGTAAAATCTAACATATAATATTCTAACACAAAAGAACTTAACATGCAAGCAAATAATTAGAATTTTAACCAATTTTAACCAATCATACCTATTTATTTGTGTCAAATAGCCCCGTCCCTATTGACACAAATAAATAGGTATTAAAAATCACCTTTAATCATATAGATTAAAAGGTGATTTTTGTGAAAAAGGTAATTACTATAATTTTGATGATAGTTTTAGTTAATTTTAATGTTGTAGTGCTTGCAGATGATGAAGAGGAGATGTTAGAGGATGAACTTATGATAAAGCAAGCTATTGTAGAAGCATCAGCATCAGTCGAGAAAATTCCTCAAGTATCTTCAAGAGCAGTGGCTATATATGATAGAACATCTAAAAGAGTTATATGGGGAAAAGATGAAAATAGTAGAAGAGCTATGGCTTCTACAACTAAGATAATGTCTGCAATAATTGTACTTGAAAATTCAAATTTATCTGATGTAGTTACAGTATCTAAAAAAGCAGCAGGTACTGGAGGCTCAAGACTTGGTCTTAAAACAAATGATAAGGTAACTGTAAATGATTTATTATATGGGTTAATGTTACGATCACGGAAATGATTCAGCTGTAGCCTTGGCAGAGCACGTAGGTGGCAGTATTTCAGGTTTTTCTGAGCTAATGAATAAGAAATCAAGAGATTTAGGATTACAAAATACAAGCTTTATAACTCCTCATGGGTTAGATGCAAACGAACATTATACAACTGCACTTGAACTTGCTAAAATAACTGATTATGCATTGGAAAACAAGAAATTTGCACAAATAGTTAATACCAAAACTACTAGTATAAATATAAATGGAAATAATAAAACTATATCTAATACAAATGAATTATTGGGAAATCTAAATGGTGTAGATGGAGTAAAAACAGGATTTACAAACAATGCAGGAAGATGCCTTGTAACATCAACTACAAGAAATAATCATCAAATAATATGTGTAGTATTAGGGGCAGATACTAAAAAAATAAGAACAAAAGATAGTACAAAACTTATAGAATATGCATTTTCTAATTATGAATATATAAATACTAAAGATATGATTAATAATGAATTTAAAGATTGGTGTAGTAAAAATAAAGTTAAAATAAATAAAGGTAAAAATATAATACCAAATATAAATATGGATGAAATATCAATTTCAGAAGTGCCAATAAAGAAAAATGATATAAATAGTGTGCAAGTGCAAATAAGTGCAAATACCAACTTTGAAGCACCAATAGAAGAAAACACAATAATTGGAAAAATAGAATTAAAATTAAGAGATGAGGTATTATTAGATACAAATATTAGAATTCAAAATAAAATAGATAAAAAAGATACTTTAACGTATTTTATAGAACTATTAACTGGATATACAAAATATATGCAAGAAAACTGCAAACTTTATTTACAAAACTAAACTAATATGCAATAATAGAGTAGTAGAAAATAATGGAGGGAATAATATGCGAATATTAAAAGAATTCAAAGTACCAAATTTTAAATTTCCAAAAATAAAAATGAATACTATATCTGAATTAGACGAAGTAAATATAGAAGAACATAGAGATAAAGAAAAAAGAAAAGAAATAAAATATGCACCAACAAATTTTAAAACAATTAAAGAAGTATTTGAAAAGGTTACAAATGAATATAAAGATGAAGTATTTATATTAGAAAAATTTGATCATAAAGCACCTTTTACAGAAATTAAATATTCAAAATTTAGAGAAGATGTAATTGGTCTAGGAACAGGATTAACAAAAGTATTAAATCTAAAAGATAAAAGAGTAGTTATAATAGGAGAAAACACATATTATTGGTATGTATCTTATATGGCTATGCTTTGTGGAGTTGGAATAGCAGTTCCTGTAGATAAAGAATTACCTGCAAACGAAATAGAAAATGTAATAAAAAGAGCAAATGCAAGCGCAGTAATTTATTCTACAAAGAAAAAAGAAGTAATAAAAAAGGTAAAAGATAATTTGCCACAAGTAGATTATTTTATACAAATGAATAGTGATGCAGAAATTAATGCAAAAGATGTTGGAGTAGAGTATGTTATAGAAGTAGGTAAAAAAATAGTGGAGTCTGGAGATACAAGTTTTATAGATATACCAATAGATCCAGAAGAATTTAAAGTATTAATATTTACATCTGGAACTACATCTCAAGCAAAAGGAGTTATGCTATGTAATAGAAATTTAGCTCAAAATATAAATGTAATATCTGCATATGTATATTTAGATCATAATGATAGATGGTTTTCTGTATTACCATTACACCATACATATGAATCAAGTATAGGATTTTTACTTCCAATGTCAAGAGGAGCATCAATTGCAATATGTGAAGGATTAAAACATATAGTACCAAATTTAAAAGAAACAAATCCAACAGCATTAATAGCAGTACCATTATTAGTAGAGAATTTATATAAAAAGATAAATGATAATATCGTAAAAAGTAAAAAAGATAAATTAGTAAAGTCTATGATTCATTTAACAAATGCATTAAAAGGTGTAAATATAGATGTTAAAAGAAAAGTATTTAAAGAAATTTATGAAAATTTAGGTGGAAAAATTAGAATAATAGTATCAGCAGCAGCTCCAATAGATCCAAAAGTAGGAGAATGGATACAAGATATAGGAATATCTTTTTTACAAGGATATGGACTTACAGAAACAGCTCCAATTGCTGCGCTTACACCAGAATTTGATCCAAGAGTTGGTTCTGCTGGAAAGGCAGTTACTTGTGCTAGCTTAAAAATAGACAAACCAAATGAAAAAGGAGAAGGAGAAGTACTTATAAAAAGTGATACTCTAATGCTTGGATATTATGAAGATAAGAAGGCAACAGATGAAGTAATAAGTGAAGATGGGTGGTTTAATTCAGGAGATGTTGGTTATTTAGATGATGATGGTTATTTATTTATAACAGGAAGAAGTAAAAATGTAATAGTAACACAAAATGGTAAAAATATTTATCCAGAAGAGATAGAAATATTATTAGGAAAAATAGAAGAAATAAAAGAGTGTATGGTATATGGAAAAGAGGAAAAAGGCTCTAAAGAACTTTTAATTTCTGTAAAAGTTATACCAGATTATGAAAAAGTGAATGAAAAACATGGAGAAAATTTAACAGATGAACAAATACATAAAATAATATGGGAAGAGGTAAAAAAGGTAAATAAAAAATTAACATCATATAAAGCAATAAAGAATTTAGAAATAAAAAAAGACGAATTTATTAAAACAACTACTATGAAGATTAAAAGATATGCAGAAATTGAAAAAAGTAAGAAAGGGTAAGATATTGGACGGAAATTTTATTTTGCGAGAAAATTAAAATTATAAAAATCGCAGATGAAAATTCTGTCCTATTCTTAAAAGAGGTGCAAAATGGATTTTGAAAGTGTAAAAGAAGAAGTGCAAAAGGCAATGTCGCAAAAGAGGTTTATACATTCTTGTGGTGTGGCAAAAAAGGCAAAAGAACTTGCTATGATTTTTGGAGAAGATGAGAATAAAGCACAATTGATAGGAATAGCCCATGATATTGCAAAAGAAATGAGTATTGAAGATTCAAATAAATATGTAAAGAATAATAATATTGAATTTGATGAAATTGAAAAAGAAGAACCAGCATTATGGCATTCAAAGATAGGTGCAGATATTTGTGGTAAGAAATTTGGATTTGATGATAAAATGAAACAAGCTATAATATACCATACTACAGGAAATGTTAGTATGAATTTATTAGATAAAATTATATATGTTGCAGATAAAATAGAAGAAAATAGAACATATGAAATGGTAGAGGAGATTAGGAAAATTGCTAATAACAATATAGATGAAGCAGTACTATGTGTAACCAAAAGAGCTTTGTTTTATAGTTTAAGAAAGAATAGTTTAATTCATTTAGATACAATTTATTTAATGAATAAATTAATTTCAGAAAATAGTAATACTAAATAAATAGATTAATATATATAATCAAGAGGTAATGAAATGAAAAAGGTTATAGTAAAGGATATTTTAAAAATATGTGATGGAGAACTGATATGTGGAAACATTAATGAAGAATGTTTGAATTTTTGTATTGATTCTAGAAAAGTAATAAAAGATGACGTTTATGTAGGAATTAAAGGTGAAAATTTTGATGGCAATACATTTTATGAAAATGCTTTAGAAAAAGGAGCTAAAGTATGTATTTTGCAAGATGTAGAAATATCAAGTAATGTGCTAAATAAATATACAAATGCTACAATAATAAAGGTAGTAGATACAATAAAGGCGATACAACAAATAGCAAAATACAAACGACAAATGTATAATATACCTGTAATTGCAATAACAGGAAGTAGCGGAAAAACAAGTACAAAAGATATTGTTGCAAGTGTGGTAGCTAGAAAGTATGATGTACTTAAAACCGAAGGTAATTATAATAATCATATTGGATTACCACTTACTATATTAAAATTAAGAAATCATACTGCACTTGTAATTGAAATGGGAATGAATGCATTAGGAGAAATTAGATTATTGTCTAATATAGCAAAGCCTAACATATGTGTTATAACAAATGTTGGTACATCTCATATAGGAAAATTGGGTTCAAGACAAAATATTTTAAAAGCAAAATTGGAAATATTAGAGGGAATGAAGAATGATGGCACTTTAGTAATTAATAATGATAATGATTTATTGAATGAATGGAATAGTAGTAGTACTAAATATGATGTTAAAACATTTGGAATAGATAATACAAGTGATGTTATGGCACATAGTATAGAGCTAAAGGAGTATTCTAGTAAATTTGTTTTAAAAGGTGATGAAGTTAGTGTAGATGTACCTGTTGGAGGAAAACATTTTGTTTATAATGGATTATGTGCAATTACAGTAGGAAAGATATTACAGATTGGTATAAATGATATAGTAAAGGGAATAGAAGTATTTGAACTTACCAAAAGAAGGATGGACGTAAGCAAAAATAAGAATAATGTAACTATTATAAATGATTCATATAATGCTAATTATGATTCTATGAAAGTGGCTATAGAGTATTTAAGTAAAATGTCTGCTAAGAAACGTGTAGCTGTTTTAGGTGATATGTTAGAGCTGGGGGATTATTCTAAAGGTTTACACGAAAAGATTGGCGAAGATGTTGTGAAAAATGATGTAGATGTTTTGGTTACTGTTGGGTGTGAGGCTAAATATATTGCTAAAAGAGCTTTGGATTTGGGAATGAAGTGCGAGGATGTTTATGAGTTTTGTAGTACTGATGAGGCTATAGTTTTGCTTGAGAGTATATTGGTATCTGATGATGTGGTGCTAGTTAAGGCATCTAATGGTATGAAATTTAATAGGATTGTGGAGGCTTTGGAATAGTTTAGCTTTTTATGGGGCCGACAAATAAGGAAGTATTAAAAAATAAAAATTAGACCTTCCAAGCTTACAGGTATTCCCCCGTCTCAAAGGACTGTCAGGCCATAATTTTTATTTTTTAATACTTCCTTATTTGTCTACTCTGTTTGTATAATTTATGATAATATTACTATTAGTTTGTTGGTTTTGTAGTAAATGTTAAATTTTTATTGAAGGGAGATTTTGATGGATAGGATTAGATTAGGGGTAATTTTTGGTGGTGTTTCTACTGAACATGATGTGTCTTGTATTTCTGGTACTTCTGTTATTGAAAATTTGGATAAGGCAAAATATGAAATTTTTCCAGTGTATATAAGTAAGAATGGAGAATGGTTTGTTTATAAAAAAGATGTAGATAGTATTAGAGTTTTAGATATATCTACAGATATAGAGGAATTAGAGAAAATAGAAAATATTACAGACTATTTAAAGAATTTAGATGTTATATTTCCAGTACTACATGGTTTAGGTGGAGAAGATGGAAGTATTCAAGGTTTGTTTGAAATGTTAAAAGTTCCTTATGTAGGTTGCAAAATTCTTGCATCTTGTGTGGGAATGGATAAAGTTTATACAAAACTTGTTTTTGAGAAAGCAAAAATAAATCAGGCGACATATGAGTATATACAAAAATATAAAGATAAGTATATTTATATAGATAAATGTTTTAATGAGAAGATATGTAGCATAGATGAAATAGCAAATATTTTAGAAAAGAATTTGAAATATCCAATGTTTGTTAAACCATCAAATTCAGGTTCTTCTGTAGGAATAAATAAAGCTATAAATAAAGAAGAATTAAAAGAATATATTAGACATTCAGCAATATTTGATAAAAAGATATTAATAGAACAAGCAATATGTGGAAAAGAAGTAGAATGTGCAGTATTAGGAAATGAAGATGTAATAACGTCATGTGTAGGAGAAATAAAACCAGCAGATGAATTTTATAGTTTTGATGCAAAATATAAAAATGTAGCTTCAAAAGTAATTATACCAGCAGATATAGACAAAGAGATTTCTAATGAAATAAGAGATTTAAGTATAAAAGCATTTAAGGCAATAGATGGAAGCGGACTTGCAAGAGTAGATTTTTTTGTAGAAGATAAGACAAATGCTATATACATAAATGAAATAAATACATTACCAGGTTTTACAAAAATAAGTATGTATCCTAAATTATTTGAACAAGTAGGTATAGGATATAAGGAATTGTTAGATAGGCTAATAGATTTAGCATTATTAAAATAAAACAAAAGAAAGGAAAGAAGAAAATGAAAACAAATGTAGAAATTGTTTCAAAGCAAATAATTGAAGACAAAATAGAAACAGAGTCAAATAAGTGTGAGGGGGAAATAAATTATTTAGAAAATGGAACAGTATTAGAATTTACAGAAAAAAGTGAATTAGGAGAATTGCAATTTAAAATGACTATACTTAAAGAAAAGATAATAATCTTAAGAAATGGACAAAATATGACATTAGATTTGAAAAACAAACAAAAGGCAACATTGGATACTCCTTACGGAAACTTAAGTATGAGCATAGATACAAAAAAGATTCAAATAAAAAAGCAAGAGGAAAAAATAAAAACAATAAATTTAGAATATGAAATAGAGTTGGAAAATAGCATGAAGTATATGAATGAAGTAAATATTATATTGACTTAAAAATAGAGGGTATTCCTCTATTTTTATTTTGTAATAAAAGAAATGAAAATGTTATGGAAATGATAAAAAGAAATATAATACATATTTCCGTAAATACTAGACCAATAAAATATTTATTAAAGAAAAAATTAGCATTTACTATATATTAGTAAATATATATAATAAAAATAAGAATAAAGGTTTTATTAAAGAAGGGAAGAAATATGAGAAAAGTAACAGCAATTTTTTTAATAATATTAATATTATCAAGCTATTTGCCACTAATTCCAATGACAATGGCAATTGAAAAAGAAATATTATCATCTGAAAGGACTGCGGCTATAAACAAAGAAATAGACTTAACAGGTATATCAGCAGGTGAAGATTCATCACATATCCATATATATGAACAACAAAAGGACAGTAATTATCATTGGAAAGAATGTTGGATATGCCATAAGAGTATTATAGAAAAATCCCCACATAATATGTCTGAAATAGTAGGTGTAGATTCTTGTAATCCTACTTTTGCAAATAGGAGTTCATATTGTTTAGATGGATGTGGATACAGTATAAAATATCCTAAGAAAAGCCATTCACCAACAGGATGGATAAATTCTAGAGTGGATTATTGGCATTATAGAACGTGTAATGCTAGTGAATGTTCAGAGTGGTTAAAAACTGAAAATTGTTATAATTCAAATGGTGAACGATTAGGATGTGCAACAGGAAAAACAGGCACTTGTGTAGTGTGTGGTCATACATATAATAAGGCAACTCATAGAAGAGCTTCAGATGGAAACTGTAGTGGGTGTGGCATAAAATTATATGATTGCAATTTAAGTAAAACCATATTAAATGAAACAACAACTAGAGTGCTATATGAAATTATACCTATTCAAGGATTGACTATAGATTTAAGTAGTGCACTGATTTCAATATGTTCTAACCCAGTTCCAAGTCCGAATTGCAAAAATAAGACAACTTGGAGTTCAAATGGTAAATACTATGTTCAAATAGATATAGAGATGTCAACTGAAAACTCAACTAATTCACTATGTATAAATTTATCTAATGCAATTTATACATATCAAGGGAATACTGGATATGATATATTTATACATAGTGGAAAACATGGAGTTAGAGTATTTGCAGATAACAATAAACCAACAAAAAACAGTATAACAACAGCAAATAATGGACAAGGCGATACTAATTACAGTAGGCAAGCAACAGTTACAGCAACATATACAGATACATGGAATTCAGAAAATAACTATGTGCAAATGAGATTATTAGATAAAAATAGAAGTGTAATATCAGATTGGGGAAATGCAACGAGAAATGGAACAACATATACAAGAGTTTTTGATGTAGTAGCAGAAATAAAAAGACCAGAAGATGTAATAGTACAAGTAAGAGATGCATCAGGAAATGAAGCAGACGAAGGAAGAATAAAAGTACAATATATAGATGCAAAAGCACCAGAATTAATAAGTTCAAAAGTAACAGGTGATGAATGGAGCAAAAATAAGGTAGTAACATATACAGCACAAGACAAAGGAATAGGCCAAGTAATGATGTCATTTAATAATTTAAATGAATATATAGGAGGTAGTAAAAGTGGAGATAATTATTCAGTAACATATAATTTTGTAGGAGATGTATATGGAGAAGTTACAGTACCACTACATATAAAAGATGGATTAGGAAATGTAAAAACACAAAGAGTAACAATAAAAAAGTTAGATGGAACACCACCAACAATAGAAAACGAACCAACAAAACAGTTGATAGAAAATAACAAAAAAACACGTATAACAGTAACAGCACATGATAGATGTAAAGCTTTAGGAGGAATAGAGGGTTCAAGAGTAAGTGGATATGCAATAACAAGAGAAAATATAACACCAAGTCTAAGTAAATTTGTACCAAATGGGGAATTCACAGTAGACCAAAATGGAACCTACTATTTATGGGCAAGAGATACAGTAGGAAATATATCAGCTCCCAAAGTAGTAAAGGTAACACAAATAGAAATAGAT
>CAOKHI010000051.1 GCA_948468275.1 uncultured Clostridium sp.
TTTTTTTATTTCCATTTCTTAGCCTCCATGTAATTTATATATATTATATTTATATTTACATTAGGCATTTTTCTTTGTAAATGGTTAGAAAACCCAATTTTTCGTCAACACTTGTTACCTATTAGGGCTTGTGTTTTTCCATGTTCTTTTACACTTTTTAGTCTTTTTTGTATTATTTTTGTATTATTAGTCATATATTTGTTTTATTTTTAACTACTATTCTTTAAAGTTGCCATTTCCGTAAATCATTTCCTTTTAATACTACAATGAAATAAAGAATGTAAATCACATATTACATTCTTTATTATTTCTGATATAAAATAGGAACCAAATAACATTTATTTAGTTCCTATTTATTTTATTAGACTTATATACTAATTCTCAATTTCTTAACAGATGTTCCATAAGTTATTGTTATATCTGTATCTCTTAAGCTATTTGCTTGAGAATCATTACTTGGATTTGTTAGTGCAATTCCTATATAATCTATTGGATTATCTCCTGTTACAGGTTCATTACTTCCTTGTTTAAATCCTAGTACTTTTATGTATGGTAGTATTGATGATGCTTCTTCTGTTACTTTCAAGTTTTTACTTGTTAAATCACTTGCAAGTAATTTTTTAGTTGATTTATTCTCATATTTTAAATATACTGGCACTAATGTATACATATAATCTACAGATACTTCTATTGGATCTCCATTTTCGTCTTCATCTTCCTCTAACTCAGATTTTATTATTACATCTGGTCTAGTTACTTTATTTTGATATAATGTTATTGTTTTTTGTTCTGCTGTATCTGATGCATCTAGTAATGCTTTATTAATATTTAATTCTGGTGCTAATTCTTTTAGTATTGTTATGTTATTTGTTGTAGTTGCCTCTGGATTTGTTTTTGTAGCTTCATCTAATACTGTTATTTTTAATTTCTTTGCTACTCCGCTTCCTGTTTCTATTGCTGTATCTGTTGCTTCTACCATTATTGCTTTTATTGGCATACTTGAATGTGTGCTATCTAATGGTTGGTTACCTTGTCCTAACATTGTTAATTTTATTCCTTGTACAGTTTGTGTTTCTCCTAAATTGTTTATAGATAGTTGTGTTCCTTCTAATTCTAGTTTTATTCTATCTATTTCTACATCTACTGAACTGTCATTATAAAAGTCAATTGGTACAGTTTTTAATCCATTTTTATTTACACTAATATCTTCTATTATAATTTGACTTACAACTGGATTTGGTTCTTGTTTTTCTGGAATGTTAACTTTTAATTGTTTAGTTGATGTTCCATAAGTTATTGTTATATTTGTGTTTCTTAGTTTATTTGCCTGTTCATTATTGTTTGGATTTGTTAACGCAATTCCTACATAATCTATTGGGTTATCTCCTGTTACAGGTGTACTACTTCCTTCTTTAAATCCTAGTACTTTTATGTATGGTAATATTTCAGATGCCCCTTCTGTTACTTTTAAGTTCTTATCTGTTAAATCACTTGCAAGTATTTTCTTAGTTGAATTATTCTCATATTTTAAATATACAGGTACTAATGTATACATATAATCTACTGATACTTGTATTGGATTTCCATTTTCGTCTTCATCTTCTTCTGTTTCAGTTTTTACTATTACATCTTGTCTATTTACTTTGTCTTGATATAGTGTTACCTGTGTTAATTCAACTGTATCTAATGCATCTATTAATCCTTTATTTATATTTAATTGTGGTGCTAATTCTTTTAATACAGTTATATTTTTTGTTGTAGTTGCTTCTATGTTAGTCTTAGTAGCTTCATCTAATACAGTTACTTTTAACTTCTTTGGTGTTGTACTTCCTGTTTCTACTGCATCTTCTGTTGCTTCTACCATTATTGCTTTTACTGCCATATTTGAATGTTGAATATCTATTGGTTGATTTCCTTCACCCAAAATGGTTAATTTTATTCCTTCTACTGTTTGTGTTTCACCAGTACTTGTTACATTTAGCTCTTTTCCTGCAATTTCTAATTTTATTCTATCCATTGTTACATCTACTGCTTTTCCATTAGAAAATGTAATTGGTACTGTCTTTATTCCATTTCTATTTACACTTACATCTTCTAAAGTTATTGTACTTACTGCTGGATTATCTATAACTCTTACTGATATTGCTGTTTTATTATTTCCTGCTACTATTGGTACTATCTTATAGTTTCCACTTCTAGTTGCAATAAATTTCATTGTGATAGGACTATTTGAATTTGTTTGTTCTATAGTTACTTTTGCAATTGCTGCATCTGTTATTATTACTTCATTTGTTTGCGTACTATTATCTACATCTACTATTTTCCAAGTTAAGTCATCTTTTGATATTGCTGGACTTGCTGTTATAGTTGCAACTTCCCACTCTATATTGCAATATTCTGTAGTTTTTTGGCTTTGTGTTACTGTAATTGTTGGTTCTTGTTTTTCTGGAATGTTAACTTGTAATTGTTTAGTTGATGAGCCATAAGTTATTGTTATATTTGTGTTTCTTAATTTGTTTGCCTGTTCATTATTGCTTGGATTTGTTAATGCAATTCCTACATAATCTATTGGATTATCTCCTGTTACAGGTGTGCTACTTCCTTCTTTAAATCCTAATACTTTTATGTATGGTAGTAATTCAGATACTCCTTCTGTTACTTTTAAGTTCTTATCTGTTAAATCACTTGCAAGTATTTTTTTAGTTGAATTATTCTCATATTTTAAATATACAGGTACTAATGTATACATATAATCTACTGATACTTGTATTGGATCTCCATTTTCATCTTCATCTTCTTCTATTTCAGTTTTTACTATTACATCTTGTCTATTTACTTTTTCTTGATATAATGTTACTGATGTATGTTCTATTGTATCTGATGCATCTATTAGTCCTTTATTTATATTTAATTGTGGAGCTAATTCTTTTAATACAGTTATATCTTTTGTTACAGTTGCTTCTACATTTGTTTTTGTAGCTTCATCTAAAACTGTTACTTTTAATTTATTTGGTGTTGTACTTCCTGTTTCTTTTGCATCTTCTGTTGCTTCTACCATTATTGCTTTTACTGCCATACTTGAATGTTGACTATCTAATGGTTGATTTCCTTCACCTAACATAGTTAATTTTATTCCTTCTACTATTTGTGTTTCTCCATTATTAGCTATAACTAATTCTTGTCCATTTAATTCTAGTTTAATTCTATCTATTGTAACATCTATTGCACTTCCATTTAAGAATTCAACTAATGCTCTTTTTATTCCATTTTTATTTACACTTATATTTTCCATTACAATTTCATTTACTGTTGGATTATCTAACACTTTTACTGGTATTGCTGTTTTTTCACTTTCTGCTACTATTGGTATAATTTTATAATTTCCTTTTTTACTTGCAACAAATCTCATTGTAATTGGTCCATTGGCTTGTTTTTGCTCTGTTGTTACTTTGGCAATATTTTCATCTGTTATTACTACTTCATTTGCCTGTGTACTTTTATCTGCATCTAATATTTTCCATGTTAATTCATCTTTTTGTATTGCAGGAGTTGCTGTTACAGTTGCTATTTCCCACTCTACATTACAATATCCAGATGTTTTTGAACTTTGTGTTACTGTTACAATTGGTCCTTGTTTTAAAACATTAACTATAAGTTCTGCTTCAAATTCTTTTTCTTTATCATCTATTGTATCATTTGTAGTATATGTAACTTTAAGTGTTTGTTTTCCTTCTTTATTTGCATCATACCCTGTTACTTTATATGAATTCAATTCAAGTACCTTTTTTTCATTAGATTTCATAGTTGCTTGTACTGTTATTGTATTTAAATCTAGTTCTTCTGCATAATTGTAATCTGTCTTTGTTGTACTTGCTTGTATTCCTGTTACATAATCTACTACTTTTACTTTTCTTACATTCCTTATTTCATTTCCTTGCTCATCTATAATAGTATAAACAACATCATATTCTCCTACTTTATTTACATTTACTGCACTTGCATCTTTTGTTACTTCTATTTCATTTCCTTGGTCGTCCTTAGCAGTAGCTCCTAATTCTACATATGGTTGTCCTAATTTTATTATTTGTGGATTGTCACCTATTAATGTAATTCTTTCACCTTTTTTAACATTAACTTTAAACGATGTTTCAAATGTTACATATTTATCATCAATTGTTTGATTAGTATTATATGTAACTTTAAGTGTTTGTTCTCCTTCTTTATTTGCATCATATCCACTTATCTCATATTCATTTGCATTTACTACTTTATTATCTCCAGATTTCATAACAGCTTCTACTGTTATTGCATCCATATTTAATTTTTCGCCATATTCATAGTCTTGTTTTGTTGTACTTGCTTGTATACCTGTTACATAATCTACTACTTGTACTTTTCTTATTTTCTTTGCTTCATTTCCTTTGTCATCTACTGCTTTGTAAATAACATCATATTCTCCTACTTTGTTTACATCTACTGCACTTGCATCTTTTGTTACATTAAGTTCTTTTCCTTCTTTATCAATCGCACTAGCTCCTAATTCTGCATATGGTGTTCCTAATTTTATTATTTGTGGATTATCACCTACTAATGTAATTTGAATATTTGCTTGTTTAAATGAATCTGGTTCGTTTAGCACTAGTTTTGGTTGTTTACCAACAACAAATTCTACTATCCTTAAAGCATCAAAACTATCAAGTTCTTCTGTGTCATTTTCTACATTAGCTGTTGTTTTATATATTCCTTTTATTTCTTTTTCTCCACCATATACTACATGTTCTACTATTTCTAAAGCATCAAAACTATCTGTACATCCATCTGCATCTACATCTCCATATATTAAAACAGTATATGTTTTAGCTTCTGTTTTTATTTTTGTTCCTGTTGCAATTGTACTTTTTAGTTCATCTTCATTTTGAATAGTTATTCCAGCTTTTTGAAATTGTTCTATTAAATATTCCTTTTGTAATCTTTGATTAGTGCTTTCAAAAATGAATGGTAAAAATGTTACTCCATCTTTTTCAAATACATTATCTAAGATATTATCTGGTTTATGTTCATATGCTCGTACTCCATCTATAATATTGTCCTTTATTAAGATTTCTGGAACTACATTACTCATCCCTATCATTCCTATTAGTAACACCGCTAGTGCTTTATTTCCCTTTTTCATTTTTTCACCTCCTATTTACTTCTCTTTCCTTTATTCTTCCCAGTTTTCATAACTGCTTCAATTATTATTATTAGTATTAATAGCCCAATTGTTGCATATAATACGTAAACATTCGAAAAAAAAATTCCAACTTTTTCAAAAAAACTTTTTTCTTCTATTACTTCTGCTTGACTTACTTGTATAGTTTCTTCCTCTTTTTCTACTAGTGCAAATGTTGGAAGATTTTGTGTTGTAAATGCATAATAATCTCCTTGTACTTCTCCTTGTTGTAATTCAAATGTTTTATCCTGTTCGTTTATGTAGTATACTTCTAGTTTTTCTTTATTGTATCCTGCTGGTATTGGAATATATATAGTTATATATCCATTAGGTTGTACTTCTATATTATCTTTTAATAATTTTATATCAAAAAATAATTTTCTTCCTTTTACATCTTTTAAAATATCTTGAAGTGTTTGATATCTTTCTTCTAGATTTGTTATTTCTAATGTTACATTATCTTCTAAAGCTTCTGGTAATCCTTTTACAATAACATTTGTTTTTTCATCTTTTATAGTTTTTACATTTTGATTATCTATTTTAATTATTTCTTTTGGTGCTGGATTTTTTGTTGGTGTTTGTGTATCTTGTATTTGATTTTCTTGTTTATTATCTTTTTGATTGCTAGAATTGCTTGGTTTTTTATTTGAGTTACTTGGTTTCTTTGTTGTATTATTTGTTGATGTATTTGCTTGTTTCTTTGTAGCAGTTACTGATGTACTTGAATTACTAATGCTATATGAAGGTATTTTTTGATTTGCTGTTGCAACTTTTAAATTAGATATTCTAAAATTTCCAGTACCTTCTGCTTTTGCTTTAAAACTAAAAGTTATACTTTCTGTAACTGCATTTGCTGATGCATCTACAAATGAAAATTTGTTACCAAAAATTCCTTTTGATGTAGACAAAAATTCAAATTTATCTTTATCATAATTAAAGTCAAATTCTGCCATTTTAACTTTTTCTCCAAATGATACTGTTACACTTACAGTATCTCCTATATATACAGATTTAGAAGAAGCTCCAATGCTTGCTGAACTAGCATTTACAACTCCTCCGAAATATTATCATAAATATAATCATTATACCGATTATCGTTATCGATTTTTTCATTCCTTTTCCCCCCACTATATTAGTTTCACAGATTAATTATACTATTTTTTACTCATTTTGTAAACATAATATGTATATTTTTTAGTTATTTTTTGGTATTTTATAGAATATTTATAAATTTCTGCTAGTTTATTCATAAATATTAACTACTTTATATTACATTAGAGTAAAATATTTTTATTGATACTAACAATATATTTTAGTTAATTTGTTTGTGTATCAACAACATTAACAGATGATTCTATTGGTTCTTTTAAATCTGCATTATCTAACATATTTTGAGTATTAGTTTTATCATCTGTTTCCTTATTAGCAGTAACAGCAACAACGCCTACTACTATAGCAATAATAACTACTAAAGCAACTATAATTGCTATTATTTTCATCTTTTTGTTGTCTTTTTCCATTTTCATTTCTCCTTTGCTTATATTCTATATTATATCTATATTTTCCCATTCTGTCAACAAATCTGGACAAGAATTTTATGTATAGTAATTATTAATAATGGTTTTTATAAAAAATATCTAACCGCTTTAGGAATACTATTTCTCTATGTCAAACTTAATTTTTAGTTTTTATATTGTAACTTTAAATCGTATTGGCATAATAGCATTTCCATTTTTGTCTTCTGCTTTTAGTTCATATACACCTGATTTATTAACTGTATATGTATTAGATCTTTTAAATTCATCATTATTTAGTAAATTTATTTCTTCTCCTTCTGAACCGTCATCATTTATTTTAGTTAATCTTGCTACACCTACATCAGATGCATCTTCAAATTTAATAATCTTAGCAGAATTATATTCTCCTCCATTTTTTATACCCTTTATTGTTGGTGGTATAGTGTCTATAGTGAATGTTCTTTTTGATGAAACTTTTGCTTGCTCATCATCTACTCTAATTGTGTATGTACCATCATTTAATTCTGCACCATCATAAGCTTCAAATTTACTATCTTTTGTATTTTCTTTTTTAATATATGCAGTACCTTTGTCATATACAATTTTTATGTATTTTGTAAATACTTGTCCGTTTTCAACATTTGTCCTAATATCTTTTTCATTATAATAGCTAATAGTTGGACCTTTTCCATTATCTTGATATCCTACATTTTCTTGTTCTTTTTTATTTATAAATACATAAATTACTGCACATATTATAGCAACTATAATTACAAATAAAATAAATATTTTAATCTTGTTACTACTATGTTCTTCTTTCATTCTTGTTCCTTTTTTCATGTCAATTCTCCTTTTTATATATTCAATTTTATTATATTCACATATTTTTAGTAAAGTCAATAAATTGCGACAATATGTTAGAGAAATGTAATATTTATGTAATATTTACATGTTTTTTTACCAATATATTACAAAAAAAGTAGGTGACCTAAAATTATAGGTCATCTACTTTTTATTGATTATTGAATACCGAAGATAATTGGTATTATAGCATTTCCATATGCATCTTCTACTCTTAATTCGTATGTTCCTGATGCAGTAACTCTGTAGCTACCATTTTTAGCTTCTGCTGTTATATCTTGTATATCTCCATATACATAATCACCATTATCATCTTTTCCAACTACTTTTACTAATTGTGCTTTAAATACATCTGATGGATTTTCAAATTTTATTGTTTTTACTTTGTATACCACACCTTGGCTAACTCCACTTACTATTGGTGCTGTTCCATCTATTATAAATTCTTTTATGAATTCTGATGTTCCATTTGTTGTATACTCTACTTTGAATACATAACTACCATCTGATAATTCTTCTTTGTTGTATGGTCTATAACTATCATCGCTTTGACCTTTTTCCTTAATATATGCTGTACCTTTATCGTTATTGATAATCATGTTTTTAGTAAATACTTGTCCATCTGTTATTGTTCTTTCTATACCTTTTTCATCAGTATAACTGATTGTTGGTGCATAAACAACTTTAACTGTTATAGACACTGTTTCTGCTTGATTTCCTGCTGAATCTTGTGCAGAGTAAACTAGTAAGTATTCTCCTACTTTATCAAGGTTGAATTCTCCTACATGTGTTGCTTTAATGCTTTCTCCAGAGTTATCTGTTACATATACTGCTTTGTCTGGGTCAAATGTAAATTTAGGGTCATTTACTATGATTGTCATTTTAGAAGCATATCCTTCTGAATAATGGATTTCTGGTTTTATTGTGTCTTTTATTATTTCATCAAATTTTGCATATAGTGTTATGTTTGTAGTTACTTTTGTATCAAAGTTATATGCTTTAGTACATGCTTCATCTGTGTACCATCCTACAAATGTATAACTTGCTGTTTCTGTTGAAGGTTTTACTGGATCTGCTGGTTTTGTTACTGTTCCTTCAAATTCTACTTCTTGATCATTAATTATTGTTCCTCCATTTGTATTGAATGTTACTGTATATGTAAGTTTTTCAAATTTTGCTGTTACTATTGTATCTGCTGTTACTGTTGTATTTGCATTAAATTGTGTATTATCACTTGTAAACCATCCTAAGAATCTGTGTCCTACTTTTGTTGGTTCTTCTGGTAATTCTACTTTATAACCATTTTCTACGCTTGCTACTTTTGTTGCAACTGTTTCTTCATCAGCTTTGAATGTAACTGTATATGTTATGATTTTTGTAAATGTTGCACTTACTGTTGCATTTTCTGTTATTGTGAATTTGTATGTTCCATTTTCTGCAAATATTTCTGTTCCATTTACTGTTACTGTTGCTATTTCATATCCTGTTTCTGGTTCTACTGTTACTATTACTTCGTCTCCGTAATTTCCTGTTGTTTTGTCTACAGTTACTTGTCCGTTTACTATATTCTCATCAACTTTTACTGTGTATTTTACTTTTGTTTCTGTGTAGCTTGCTTTTACTGTTCTGTCTGCTACTACATTGCTTAAATCATCTGCATTTCCTTCTAAGTCTACCCATCCTGCGAATGTGTATGTAAATTCTTGTGTTGCTTCTTTTGTTGGGTCTTGTCCTTCAAATTCTGCATCTGTTCCGTAATCTACTGTTGTTGTTCCTAATACTGTTGTTCCGTCTTCATCTACGAATGTTATTG
>CAOKHI010000052.1 GCA_948468275.1 uncultured Clostridium sp.
AAAATATATTACTTAGTCTTCGCTACTTACTGCTATTGTCTGTGAATAGTAACCTTTTGGGTTTAATAACACTTAAAGCTAATAAAATTTTTACAAGAAAGAATGGAATCATTAAATACTATAGTAATTCTTACATATATAAAATATAAAAAGACCATTTGTATATAAATACAAAGTTCTTTTTATTATATAATAAATATTTGCTTATCATAAAACACATTTTTCTAATAATTCTATTTTATATTCCTTATCTGTATCTATTTTTGCCTCTATCCCTATTGGTATTACTGTTTTTTTATCTATGTGTCCAAAATTATTTGATTTTATTATTGGAAAATTGTACTCATCTTGTAATACATCTAATACAATTTGCTCAATTTTAATCTTGCTTTCATGTTCATAGTTTCCTATCCAGATTCCTTGTATTTTTTCAAATACATCATTTTGTTTCATATAGTATAAATAGTGACTTATATCTGCTGGTTCTGATTCATATCCTGTTTCTTCTATAAACAAAATTTTATCTTTAAAATCTATTTTATATTTTCCACATACTAAATTTACTGTTCTACTAAGATTTCCTCCTACTAGCTTTCCTTTTGCTGTTCCTTGCTTAATAGTTTCGTATTTATCTTGTGGTTGTCCTAATTCTAGTTTTGCATCTACAAATCTTTTTATTATTTCTTTATATCCATAATCTGTTTCCCATGATGTTAGGCTTTTAAATGTTGCTCCACTAAATGTTATAAGTTTCGTTTTTTCATAAATTATATTTAATATTGATGTAACATCTGAAAATCCACATATTATTTTGGGATGTTTTTTTATTTCTTCATAATCTATGTATTCAAACAAAGAATTAGAATTGTTACCTCCTGTTGCACAAATTATTGCTTTTATATTCTCATCTTTAAACATATTATTTATATCTTGCGCTTTTTCTTTGGCTGTTGCTCCATATCCTAATGAATTTGAAAATGCATTTTTAGAAAACTGCATTTTAAATCCTGCTTTTTCCATTAGTAATATGGAATTATTAATATCCTCTAATTTATTTTTTGTAATTGGACCAGATGGTGCAATTATTCCTATTGTATCACCTATTTTTAATCTGTTTGGTAACATATTCAAGTTCCCCTTTATCAATATTATAAATTATATTATTGCTGTAATAGCTGTACTTCTACCTGCTAATTTTCCTTTTGCTCTATATGAATGTAATAAATTCTGACTACATACTGTACATATTTTACTATCTATTATATTTTCTTTTTTTAATCCAATTTCTTGTAGCATTAATTTGTTTAAAGCTACTGTATCTATATAATATTTTTCATTTACTTTTTTTATTATATCATACATTTTTATATATTCTTTAAATTGTTCATAAAAAAGTTCATAAACATCGGTATCTACTTCAAAATGGCATTTTCTTATTGTTGGTCCTATACAACAAATAATATCATTTGATTTACATCCATATGTATCTATCATTTCTTTTACTGCTTTTTGTCCTATTTTTTGTAATGTCCCTTTCCAACCAGAATGTATATTTCCTACTACTTTCTTTATTGGGTCATACAAAAATAAAGGTGTACAATCTGCAAATCCCAATGAAAATATTATATCTTTTCTATTTGTCAATAATCCATCTACATTGTTTAACTCTTCTGGAAATATAGATATCTCATTAGTTTGATTATTCACAGATTTTACTACATCTGTATGTGTCTGATATGGTCTAATTATTTTATTATAATCTAGTCCTAATTCTATCGATAAATCTTTATAACTCTTTATAAATTCACTATCCCTTTCTTTATATGTATCATTACTTCCCACATCAAAATTATATTTACTTAATGTAAAACAATGCACTAACTCTTTGTATTCTAGTAATTTTCTAAACTGCAAGTATTCTACTCTACCCTTTTTAATATGTACAATATTCTCATTAGATAAATCTTCCATTTCTTCTCCTTATATTTTATTTTTATCATAAACTACAGCCAACCGTAGCAGTAAGTAGCGTTAGAAGAAGAATATATTTTATTTTGTAATGAAGACCCGACAGCCCTTTGAGGCGGGGGAATACCCGTGAGCTTGGAGGGCGAAATGAAAAAATAAAATATATTCTTCTTCGGTAGCGGACTTTATAGCAAGCACTTAAAACAAACCTATTCTTGTTTTTGAGCTATACTTTCTAAAATATCCTCTTTAGGCTTATTTTCAATATAATTATATTCATTTACATTCGAATTAAAATTACATATTGACTTATAACTACAATATTGGCATGGAGTCTTCTTCTTCTTTACATTATAATATGGCTTCAAATCTATTTTTCCACTTAATATTTCTTTAGAAATCTGTTTTAATACATGATTAATATACTGTTGTAAAGTTTCAAATTGTTCTTTTGTTATTGCATTTGAACGTGTATTACTTAAATTCTCATCCTTATCTATATATGCTGGTATTATGCTAGATGCTCCTTTTTGCAACTCTTTATCCATCATCCTTACAATATTTACATCTGCTAAAATTAATCCTTGCATTTTAAATTTCTTTTTTATTTCTAACTCAATCTCTTCATCTGTCATATTTTTATTTGACTTTACTATTGGATCTATTAAATTAAAATATAATACTCCTGCTGGTATTAACTCTTCTATTTTTGTTACTGCATCTAAATATGTAAGTAACTGTATTTGTAACCCTGCTACTACTTCATTTAAGTCTATGTTTTTTACAGATGATTTATAATCTATAATTCTTACATATTTTCCCTTTTCATCTTTTGCTAAATCTATTCTATCTATTTTTCCTGTAATCATAACATTTTTTCCATCTTCTAAGTGTATCTGTATTGGTGGATAATTTGCATTTTTGTTAAACTCTACTTCATTACCAAATACTTCAAAATCACTCTTAGTTAAACTCTGGATTATATATTTCATAGATTTTAGTATAACCTTTTTTAATCTCATTGTTAATATCTTATATTTCATAGTACTTGTAAATATATAATTTCTACTCAATGTTAATTTTTCATTTATTATACTTTCTATTATTTGCTCTATTTGTTCATCTGTTATTTGTCTTAAATTTATATTGCGAATACACACTTGATTAAAAAACTCGTCTATTACATCATGCATAAATGTTCCTGTATCTAAACTTTGCACTTCAAATACACTTTTATCTGATAATTGTAAACCATATTTTAAATAAAAAGAAAAGGCACAGCTTTTATATTGTTCTAATCTTGATATACTTGTTTTTAATGTGTTTCCATATAGCTTTCTTACATTTTCTTTGTTTAATGATGCAGGCTCATTTGTATATTGTATTGCTTTTATCATTTTTTGTAATTTATTGTTCCAAATTGGATCATTTTCAAATTCTTTGTATACATCAAACCAAATTGGATTTATCTGTTTATCATCTTGAAATTCTCGTATTTTTAATAAAAGTTCATCAAATGTTGCCTCTTTTGTTGTAATTTCATCTTGTTTTTCTATTATATCACTTTCTTGTTTTAGTTTTTCAAATATTTTTTTTATTTTAGATATTAGTATAGATGGTCTTAGTGATTTTCCCGTATTATCAGAAGATGCATATGACATATATAATTTTTCTTCTGCTATTGAAAATGCTTTATATATATTAAAATTATCTTCATATAATTTTTCTTTAGTCCCTTTTGCAAGTTCTATTCCATTATCTTTTAAGATATGTCTATCTTCATCATCTAAAAAGCCTTCTTCTTTGTGTATACTTGGAAATACTCCATCATTTAATCCTATTATGAAAACAGCTTTTACTTTATGTGTTCTAGATCTATCTACATCTCCCATTATAACTTGATCACATGTAGCAGGTATTTTTCCTAGTCCACTATTTTGTAATCCTACTTTTAAAATTTTAAAATATTTATCAAATGATATTTTTTCTTCTTTTAATACTAAAACAATTTCATCTAATACATTTATTAATGTATCCCAGCTTGTTTTATATTCATTTGCAATATCTAACAACCCTTGTGTTTCTAATGTATTTAATTTATTAACTAATTTTTCATCTATTTTATTTCCTATTAAAAATTCATATAATGCTTTTGAAATTTGCATACATGTTTTTGTTTTATCTAATTTTTCCTTAAAGTTTAATAATGGTTCTACAATTTTTTTTCTTAACTCATTTGCTAATTTTAATTCATCATCACTGTTTGCCATTTTAAATTCCTGCTTATGCCACTTTGAGCCTTTTATTCCCCATTTTAAAGCGTAATTTTCTAAGAAAAATATATCTTCTTTTGTTATATCACAAAATCCTGTTTTAATATAATTAAAAACAGCTTCATATGACCAATTTTTTGCAAATATTTCTAGTGCAGATAACACATATTTTACTAGTATATTTCCACTTAAGTCTTTTTTTTCATCTATAAATACTGGTATATTATATTTATTAAATATTGCTTTTGTAATATTTGAGTACATATCTATATTTTTAGCAATTATAGATATATCATTATATTTGTAATTATTATCTCTTACTAATTTTATAATTTGTTTTGCTAAATTTTCTATCTCTGAAAATCTATTCATTGCCAAAAATAAGTTTATATCTTCTATATTATCTGTATACTTTTTTGGAATTTTACTATATATATTTTTTTCTAAATGCTCTAATTCTTTTGATTTAAATCTTTTTGTTTCTTCTAGCTTTACTTCTTGTATATCAATTTTTTGTTCTTTTGCTATTTTAATTATTTTATTCACTGTTTCTGAATTTGAATAAAATATGTCTGTATCTATATTATCACTTTTTTTTGTACTATCTGTACAAGATGTAATATTTACTTGTTTTGCTGTTTGTAATAATTGTTCTATTAATCCATATTCTTGTGGTGTAAATCCTACAAATTCATCTATATATATTATTGTATTTTTAAACATTTGTGTTTTTTTTAATTTTGATAATAGTATTGTAAGTACATCATCTTCATCTATATATTTTTCTTGTATTTGCTCTTCATATTTTTCATACAATAAATAAATATCTTGCAATTTTAATTTTAAATATGTATTTTTTGTATTATTTATTATATCTTTTATATTCTCTAATTTTATATTATGTTTTTTTAATTCTGTAAACATTGTATCAATTGTTTCTAAATTCTCTTGTGTTTTACCTAAAAATTTAAGATCATTTTTATTAGCAGATAACAGGCTATATATAAGCATTGCTTTTCCTGATTTAGACAAATTTGTTTTTGTAGCAGGTCCTACTTCATTTAATACCCTATATGCCATGCGATTAAATGTTAAAACTTCAGCATTAATAACAGCCTTAGTACTAATACTATCTAATAACTTTTTTTCTGCTGTATATGAAAATTGTTCTGGTGTTATTATATATATTTTCTCTTGATTATTTACTATTTCACCTATCTCATCATAACAAAAAGTACTTTTTCCACTTCCTGCTCTACCATAAATTAATCGTAACCCCATTATCTCTCCTTTTCAAATTTCTTTTTTTTATTTTTCTTTTTTTGAACAGAAAAACCAAATCTTCCAATCTTATCTCCCATACTATAATAATGCCCATTACAATACGAAATTAAATTACATTTAGATATATCAAATGCACCATTTTTATCTATATATTTTTCATCTGCATTTATAGCTAAAACTTCTGCTATAAATGTATGATGTGTACCAAATTCCCTTACTTCTTTGACCTTACACTCCACAGATACAGGACTTTGTTCTATCATTGGACAATCAACAAAATTTGCTTTTTGTTTTGTTAGTTTCATACTTTTAAACTTGTCTACATCTTTTCCAGATTTTACCCCGACACCAATCTGTAGCATATGCTAAATCTTCATTTGTCAAATTTATAACAAATTCTTTTTGCTCTTTTATTAAATTATATGAATATCTTGTTGGTCTAACAGATATATAAACAGTTGCAGGATTTGTATTTAAAATTCCTGTCCATGCAACAGTAATTATATTAGACTTTTCCATAGTTCCACAACTTACCATTACAGCGGGTAATGGATATATAAATGTTCCTGGTTTCCAAACTACTTTAGACATACAACTTTCTCCTATACTATATATTTTTATGTTTCCACAACATTTTATTATTTATAAATTCATAAATAATTTTATCTTCATTTAATAAATATGATAAATAAGATTTTATTGTACTTCCTACAAGAACATATTGATTTGCATTAATACTTAACTTATACTTATCAAAAATATTTTTTAGAAGTTCTTCAAAAGTAATTCCATTCTTACACATATCATATATCAATTTAAAACTTCTAATACCTTATTTTTATTAATTTCTATTAAATTAGAAATATCCTTTGTTGCCTCACAATGTGAAGGAATATACATACATCCGTTTAAATTTTTTAATTGCTCTAAAGTTTTTAAAAATTCTTTTACATCATAAATAAAAAATAAATGATATTTCTTTATTGTTTCCTCACTAAATAAAGAATCTGCTAAAAAATATATTCCATCACATGTCTTTAAACCTATCATATCAAAGAAGTGACCCTTTAATTCTAATATTTCTAACCCATCAGGAATATTATTTTGTATATCTAATACATTAGATTCTTTAGCCCTTAAAAACTTATTAGACAAATCTTTAAAAGGAAAGCCGCCATATAAAAATGAAGCTTCTAAAACAGGATATCTTGTAAAAGCACTTTCAATACCATATGCATAAATCTCACAACCTGTTTTTTCTTGAATAAACTTATTTGCTCCAATATGGTCTGCATTAGAATGTGTAACAATAATTCCTTTCACTTTCCATCTTTGCTCATCTATAATTTTTAATATTTTCTTTCCTGCATCTTTGTCATTACCAGAATCAATTAAATAAACATTTTTATCATCTATCTTGTATATTCCTATATTAGTAGGATTTTTTATATAATATGTCTTATCTGTAATTTTAATAAGCTCCATATGTAGTTTACCTCGTATTGTATAATATAATAAAATATAAAATTTAATATAATATACTTACCTTTCTCCATTAATTATTTTATTTTTCCTTAAATAATGTAACAAGTTAAAATTCAAAATTTTAACTTGCTACAACTATTTATTATTAATATACTAACACAGCTGTTTATAATTATCAAGATTTATTTGCATAAATTCTGTTAAGTATTGCTCCTCAATGTTACAGTTCACAGCATATATAATAAAATCCGCTACGACTAAGTAATATATTTTATTTTTTCATTTCGCCCTCCAAGCTCACGGGTATTCCCCCGCCTCAATGGGCTGTCGGGTCTTCATTACAAAATAAAATATATTACTTAGTCGTAGCTACTTACTGCTATTGTCTGTGAATAGTAACTCCTCAATTGTTTAATTAAGATTATCATATAAACATTATTGTTTATTTTTGTATTTCTTTTCTAACAACTACATTTTGCCCTTCTAGTTTTACTATTCTTACCTTAGTCTTTTTTGTCATATTTTTATTTATTAAAAATATACCGAAACTTAAATAATTATTTGCTTGTTATAACACAAGTTTATAAGAAAATCTATATATTTTATTTTTGAAATAATTTTTTCTTGCAAATCTATTCTTTTTCTTACATCATATGTTGCATTTGCTTCATATGCTATTTCAAGCATTATAAAAGCTGTTTCCTTTATTTGTTTTTTTAATTCAATTTCTCTTTTAGGAAAGTTTGTCAAATTTTTATCTATATTTATAATTAATTCCTTTATTAAATTAGTTATATGAAATCTGTCTTTTTTCATCTATTATTTGCTCCATTTGTTTTAATACATTTTTTATATCTTTTTTTTCAATATTTTTCATTAAATATTGATTTATAAATTCTATTCTTTTACTTGTATTTACATATTTATTAGCTTTTTCATAAACTACTTCATAATTATTATCTTTTTTAATTCATTTTGTCTTCTTCATAATTATGTGTTTTATCTAAAACAATATAATTTATTTGCATTGTTTCTAACTTATTAACTACTTTATTGATAGTGCTTTTTGGAAAACCTACATTAGAACAACCATTAATTGTTTTTATTTTATAGTCAAACAAATAAGCTAAAATTATAGCATCCCTTTCATACACATTATAAAAAGTACCTGCCTTTACTATAACTACATCATCTGAATGTATCTTTTTTACCACTCTCATTACATCTACTACACCCATTATTTTTTCCCTCTTTCCTAAAAAAATTGCCCCCGACTTCGACTTATCAGCCGAAGTTTTTTGCAGAAGACCTAGGGCCTTCTACAATTCTACACTCCTTCTATAGTACTAATTCATACGGACTTCCACTGCCTCCTGTTCCTTCACTTGTTTTGATTCCTGATTTTAGAGTTATTACAACACGCACTGCAAGATTGAGAGAAATCGGACTAGTGCTACCCGATGACTGCACAACCCACAAGTTGTTGCTGTACGCTGTACCAGTAGTATTAAGCATGCAGCGCACATAGAAGCCAGTGACGCTAGTAGTCGAATGAACACGGCGAGACGCCATCCAATACGTCTTGTTTATATTCCATATTCCATCTGTATTTTGATTTATCGCCCCTTTTAATGCATTTAAATCTGCCTCATATTCTGTATCATCTTTTATCAAATCATTCGCATACAACCCTATATAATTATAATTTCCTGAAAATAACTCTGTTGTTCCTTCTGGATGAATTGGATTACTTCCTACACATCTCCCACTTGTTGCATATGTTTCATTTACGTAATTTGAACAAAAACTATTTAATGTTCCCACACTATTATTATATCCTTCTTTTCCTCTTAAGTACAAATTCTTCCCATTCGTTACATCATTTGCACTTATTATTTGCAATCCATGTTCTGCATCATTATATAGTA
>CAOKHI010000053.1 GCA_948468275.1 uncultured Clostridium sp.
GTAAGTGTAAAATCTAAATAAAAACAAAAAAATGGGACAAACGAAAAAATTCTTAAATATATTTTTTGACAATAGACCAATAAATGTGTAGATGGACAAATGTTAATGATAAAATAAAAAACTACTTCATAAGTAGTTTTTTATTTGTGTATATTGCAAAAATAAATCTAATATGCTAAAATGTAACAGAACGAAAATATAGTTACAGAAAATAATAGGAAAGTAGTGATGTTATGAAAATTGCAGCATATGCAAGAGTATCAACTGAAAAAGAATCACAAGTAGAATCATTTGAAAAACAAATAGAGTTCTTTAATGAATTTACTAAAAAGAATGGGTATGAATTGTACAAGCTATATGCAGATGAGGGAATATCAGGAAAGCAAATAAAACACAGAAAACAATTTCAGGCAATGATGCAAGATGCAAAAGCAAAAAAATTTGATAAAGTAGTTGTAAAAGATGTCAGCCGTTTTGCAAGAAATACAGTAGATTTATTACAAAGCATAAGAGAATTAAAATCTTATGGAATAGAAGTAGACTTTTTAAATAATGGAGAAATAATGGAAGGTGGCTCTGAATTTATACTAACCATTTTAGGTGCAATGGCACAGCAAGAAAGTGCTAATATGTCTAAAAGGGTAAAATTTGGAAAAGATATCACTGCAAAAAAAGGAAGAGTTCCTAATGTTGTATTTGGATATGATAAAATACCAGATGAAAGATATACTTTAAAAATAAACGAAGAAGAAGCGAGTATTGTAAAAGAAATATTTGAAAGTTATGTATATAAAGGAATTGGAACAACAAAAATAGCTTGGGATTTAAACGATAGAGGAATACGCACAAAGAAAACAAAATCAAAATGGGTACAAACCTCTATTGTAAGAATGCTTAAAAACCCAATTTATACAGGTAGAGTAACCAATAAAAAATCAGAAGTAACAGACTTTATAACAGGAACTAGAAAAGATTTACCAAAAGAAGAATGGATAACAGTAGAAAGACCAGAAATGAGAATTATATCAGATGAATTATTTAATAGAGCACAAACTATCCTACTTCAAAGATCAAATGAATTTAAATTAAACAGTAAAAGAGAAAAAACAGAGTATGTATTTAGCACACTTATCTATTGCAAACATTGTGGATATTCATTTAGAAGAATAAGAAGAAAATACACAATTGATGGACCAGAATATATAAGATGGGTATGCAGTGGAAGAAACTCAATGGGAGTAAACCATTGTCCTAATACTACTGTTATAGATGAAGAAGAACTTTTAAATGCTATAAAAGAATATCTAAAAAGCATTATTTCAAACAAAAAGAATTTTATAAAGGCAGTTGAAAAAGAATTTGAAAAGGTTACTAAAGTAAGAGAAAATAATGAAAGGAGTGAAGAAAGCATATTTAAAGAAATAGAAAAAGTAACAGTAAAAAAACAAAAATATATGGAAATGTTTCAAAATGAAGTAATCAATATACAAGAATTAAAGAAATATACCAATCCATTAAATGAAGACATAGCAAGACTAGAAAGAGAACTAAAATTAATTACTTCAGAAATAAAAGAAAAAGATGTATTACAAAATGAACTAACAAAAACAATAAAAACTGTAGAAGATATATTAAATAATCAAACAATAACAAATGCAATGCTAAAAACAATTATAGATGTAATTGAAGTTGATAGTGATTCTAATGTAGAAGTAAGATTAAAATTATTAAATGAAATAGGTTCTACTCCTAATGTCATTACAAAGTTTAATGAGATTCAAACTGATGTTTAAACAAGAAATACTCTTTTGCAAAACAAAACTAAAGACATAAATCCAACCGCTCTGGAAAGTTTTGTCAGTACACAAAGATGTTAGTGAAAGATTACAAAAGATAAATCCTATACTTGCAATTGAAGTAAGAAAAATATTAGATGAAAACAAGGCAGAAAGACATATAAGAGGAGGAATGGCTACTAAACTAAAATATAGCCATGAAAAAGAAAATAATGTTGTATAAAAAAGACACTGTGTGTCTTTTTTTAGTCACCAAACAACAAGAAACGACATAATATATAAAGAGCCTAATTACCAGAGGTGATATTATGGATAAGATAAAAAAAGGTGACATAGTAGGGAGACATTCATATGGCAAAGATATACTGTTTACAGTAGAAAGAATAATAAAAAAGTCAAATGGAAAAAAAATATGTATATTAAAAGGGCTTACTCTTAGAATAATTGCAGATGCAGATATAGAAGACCTTGTTGTAATAGGAAAAGATAGAATACAAAACAATATGAGAAGCATGGAAAATAAGCTAGAAAATAGAATAAAAAAATGTGCTAGAGAATCTATAAAACAGGTAAATTTATTTAAAAGATACTATCTCGGGAGTGGAAAAGAAAAAGAGTTAAATGGTAAAATATTACATTTAGATGGAGATAAAAAATATGCTGATAAATCTTTAAAATATTATAGGAAAATAGGACTAAATGCTATTGTTAGAAATGTACCAGAAAATAGGCAAGAAATTGTAGTATTAGATTTATTAAATAGATATAATCCAGATATATTAGTTATTACAGGTCATGATGGGATGATAAAAAATGGTACAGGATATAATGATATATATAATTATAGAAATTCTAGATATTTTATAAATACAGTAAAAATAGCAAAAAAGTGGGTACTAAATTCAGGTAAAGATTTAGTAATATTTGCAGGAGCATGTCAAAGTTATTATGAAGCGTTAGTGTCAGCAGGTGCAAATTTTGCATCATCACCAGCTAGAGTTTTAATAGATTTTATGGATCCATTAATAGTAGCAGAAAAAGTTGCTACAACAGAAGAATATAAATATATAACAATAAAAGATATAGCAGATGAGCTAAGGGATGGAACAAAAGGTGTAGGAGGAATAGGTGCAAGAGGTAAAAAGACTGTTGAACAGTAAAGAAAGGAGCAAATTTGAAGCTTAAAATGCTCCTTTTAATAATAATATAGAAGTAGAAATTTATTGTAAAAACGCTATGTAACAAAATTGTAACATTAAAGTTACAAAAACGTAACAAAACTTAATAAAGCTTAGAACTATAACACTTTATACCACCTGACAATAATAAAATTTTTTTGACATTTTACAACACAAATGATATAATCAGCACATATTAATAAAGTAGGTGGTTAAATGATTTACAGAGATGACATTACAAACTTAAAGACAGATATAGATGAAAAAGTTGGACAAAAGATAATAGTAAAAGGAACTTCTGGAAGAAGTAAAATTTTTGAGAAAGAGGCCACAATAGAAAAAACATATCCAAATTTATTTGTAGTAAGATATGATGAAAATAACAGAAATGTTACTTACAGTTATACAGATATACTTACTAGAACAGTTGAAGTTAAAGTATTTGATGGGCAAAGTTACAATCCATTAATACCACCACAAGAAGAAACAAAAAAAGTAAGAAATTTATAAATATATGAAAAATTCCTATAAAAAAGGAATTTTTTTTTGTCCTTTAAATATATATAAGGTATAAAGTAAATTTTAAAGGAGGTAAAAAATGGCAATAGATGTGACTAAGGAAAACTTATGTATAAATAAAATAGTAGGACAAAAATCTGAAAGCATTGTAGTAGAAGGAGATATAATAGTACCAGATATAAAGCCAGATATATTAAATACAATAAGTACAGCAGGAAATATATGTATTTACAAAAAGGAAGTCCTAGAAGGAAAAGTAAGAATAGATGGGGATGTAAATGTATATATAATGTATTTAGCAGATGGAGAAGATGGAGCTACAAGAAGTTTAAATAGTAATTTAGATTTCACACAAGTAATAGATTTTGAAGGTTGCAATGCAGACATGAGTTTAGATGAAAATATAGAAATAAAAAGTATAGAATGCAAAGTACTAAACGGAAGAAAAATAAGTGTAAAAGCCACTTTATTAGTAGAAACAAAAATATATTCAAATGAAAATATAGATATAATAAAAGAAGTAAATAACATTTGTGATGTGCAAGCACTAAAGTCTGATTTACAAATAAATGCTTTAATTGGAGAAGGAACATCAAAAGCATATGCAAAAGATACAGTAGTAATAGAGAATATAGATAATTTAGCAGAAGTACTTAAAGTAGAATTATCTATAATAAACAAAGACACAAAAACTAGTTATAACAAAGTATTAGCAAAGGCTGATGTAAATGCAAAAATTTTATACCTAACAGAAGATAATAGAATAAAAACGGTAGAAAGTAAAATACCTGTTATGGGATTTGTAGATATAGAAAATATAAATGACGAAAGCTTATGTGATATGAAATATAAATTAAAAAATATGTTAGTAAAACCAAATTCAGTAGAAGAGCACTCAGTATATATAGAAGCTGAAGTAGAACTATATTGTAGAGTATATGAAAATAAACAAATACAAGTAATACAAGACTTATACAGTCCAAGTCAAGATTTAATATTTAACCAAAGAAGTATAAATACAATGTCTGGAAAATCTACAATAAGTGATATATGTAATATAAGACAAAAAGTATCTATATCAGAGTTAAATGGAAATCAGATATATGATGTAAATACGAAACCTATAATACTTGCACGAAATGTTTCAAATGGAAGAGTAACATTTGAAGGAGAAGCACATGTAGAATTTTTATATGCATCAAACAATATAAGTGGAGTAGATAGAAATAAATGTGTAATACCATTTGAATTTAGCATAAATCAAGAAAACATCAATTCAAATTGCGATTTAGAAACACAAATAGAAATTCAAAATCAAGATTTTATTGTAGGAACAGATGGATACATAGATGCAAAAATAGACTTAAAAATTTCATTAGATATTTCAAAAACAATAAAAATAAATATTATAGATGATGTAAATGTAGATGAATCTAAACAAAGAGAAATATATAGTATGATAATATACTTTGTAAAACCAAATGATACATTATGGAAAATTGCTAAAAAATTTAAAAGCACAGTAGCAGATATAGTAAGAGTAAACAATATAGAAGATGAAAATAAAATATATCCAGGGCAACAACTATTTATTCCTAAATATGTATACACAAAACAAGAAGAAACAGCATAATATTAAGTAATAAGGATCAAAAGGAGCACCTTTTGATCCTTTAACAAAATAGGAGGAAAAAATGGATAAAATTTATTCAAGAAAACGATTTCGTATACCTAAAATTGTATTTAATAAATTTGATAACATGAATAATAAGAAAAATAAAAAAACAATGAAGATAGTAATAATATTAGTAATAGCAATAATAACTTTTATTAGCATAACAAGAATAATAAATCCTATATATAATAAACTATGTGAAGATAAAGCAAAAAGCATAGCTACATTAATATGCAATCAAGAATCAACCAAAATAATACAAAATTACAAATATGAAGATTTAATAACAATATACAAAGATGAAAATGGAAATATAACAATGATAAAATCAAATATAGTACCAATAAATTTAATAATATCAGATGTAGCAGAAAATATACAAAAGGAAATGAATAAAAAAGAGGAAGAACAAATTTCAATAGACTTAGGAAGTTTAACAGGAACAAAAATATTTTCAGGAAGAGGTCTAAAAATACCATTAAAACTAAATACAGTAGGAAATGTAGAAACAGATTTTAGGAGTGAATTTAAGTCAGCACGGAATAAACCAGACTCTACATAGGCTATATCTACAAGTAGATTGCAAAGTAAATATATTAACACCATACAACACAATAGAACAAAACATATCTAATCAAGTAATAATAGCAGAAAATATAATAGTAGGAAAAGTACCAAATACATATTATAATCTAGAAGGATTTAATGGACAACAAGCACTAGAATTAGTGGAATAGAGGAGATATTCCTTAAAATTTTATGAATTGCATAAAATGGGTTGATATTTTTAAGAACATGTAATATAATTGTAACGAAAATGTAATAATAAGAAAATATAGAGAGATAATAAGTGAGGAGATATAGATGTTTGGATTTGGTCAGGATATAGGAATAGATTTGGGAACAGCAACAGTTATAGCATATGTAAAAGGAAAAGGAATTGTCTTAAGAGAACCATCAGTAGTTGCAGTAGATAATAACACAAAAGAAGTGCTAGCAGTTGGTCAAGAAGCAAGAAGAATGCTTGGAAGAACTCCAGGAAACATAGTAGCAACACGACCATTAAAAGATGGTGTTATATCTGATTATACAGTTACAGAAAAAATGTTAAAACATTTTATAAATAAAGTATGTGGAAAATTTATATTTGCACCAAGAATAATGATATGCATTCCTTCGCAAGTAACAGAAGTAGAAAAAAAAGCAGTAATAGATGCAGCATCACAAGCTGGAGCAAGAAGAGTATATTTAATAGAAGAACCAATAGCAGCAGCAATTGGTGCAGGAATAGACATATCTAAACCATGTGGAAATATGATAGTAGATATAGGTGGAGGAACAACAGATATAGCAGTTATTTCATTAGGAGGTTCAGTGGTTAGTACATCACTAAAAGTTGCAGGAGATAAATTTGATGAAGCGATTGTTAAATATATAAAGAAAAAGCATAATGTGATGATAGGAGAAAGAACAGCAGAAGATTTAAAAGTAAATATAGGTTGTGTGTATCCTAAAATACAAGACATGGAAATGGATATAAGAGGAAGAGATTTAGTTACAGGACTTCCAAAAACCATAACAATATATTCAAGTGAAATGATGGAAGCATTAACAGAACCTGCAATGATGATAATAGATGCAGTACATTCAGTTTTAGAAAAAACACCACCAGAACTAGCATCAGATATTAGTGATAAAGGCATATATATGACAGGTGGAGGTTGTTTAGTAGATGGACTAGATAAACTATTACAAGAAAAAACGGGAATAAATGTAATGATTGCGCAAGATACAGTATCATGTGTTGCGCTAGGAACAGGAAAAGCGTTAGATAATTTAGATTCATTAGATGGAAAGAGAAATTAGATAATAATTTCTCTTTTTATAGAAAAGTTAGATATAGAAAAAACAAAAAAGAAAAAATCGTTGAAAGGCAGTAATAATATGGAATACAAAGAAAATAATAATAAAAAAAGAGTTGCTTTTTTTACATTACGGTTGTAAAGTAAATCAATATGAAACAAATGCGATGATACAAAAATTTATAAAAAAAGGTTACAAAATAGTAGATGAACAGACAAATGCAGACATATATGTAATAAATACCTGCACAGTAACAAATATGTCTGATAGAAAATCTAGACAAATATTAAGAAGAATAAAAGCAAAAAATGCAAATTGTATATTAGTAGTAACAGGATGTTATGCTCAAATAGCAAAAGAAGAATTAGAACAAATTAATGATATAGACATAATTTTAGGAAATAATGAGAAAAATGAAATAGTAAATTATGTTGAACAATTTATAAAAAATAGAGAAAAACAAGAGAAAATAACTGAAGTAATGCATCAAAGAGAGTTTTTGGATTTTGGCAATACTACATATACAGAAAAAACAAGGGCAGTAATAAAAGTACAAGATGGATGTGACAGATTTTGTTCATACTGCATAATACCATATGCAAGAGGAAGAGTAAGAAGTAGAAAAGTAGAAAATATAATACAGGAAATAAAAGAAATAGCCCAAAAAGGAATAAAAGAAGTAGTTATTACAGGAATACACATTGCATCATATGGAAAAGACTTCCAAAATGAAACAACATTAATAGACTTATTAGAAGAAATAAACAAAATAGAAGAAATAAAAAGAATAAGACTAGGTTCAATTGAACCAACAATAATAACAAAAGAATTTGTGCAAAGACTATCTAAACTAGAAAAAATATGTGACCATTTTCATTTATCTTTACAAAGTGGATGTGATGAAACACTAAAAAGAATGAATAGAAGATATACAACAAAAGAATTTGAAAAAAGTGTATGTTTATTAAAACAAACATATCCCAATGCTTCACTTACAACAGACATAATAGTAGGATTTCCACAAGAAACACAAGAAGAATTTTATAAAACATATAAATTTCTAAAAAAAATAGAATTTTATAAAATGCATATATTCAAATATTCTCAAAGAAAAGGAACAAAAGCAGCTAACATGTGTAATCAAGTAGATGGAAAACAAAAAGAAGAAAGAAGTAATAAACTATTAGAATTATCTAGCCAAAACCAAATACAACAAAATAAAAAATATATAGGAAAAGAATTAGAAGTACTATTTGAAGAAAAACAAGGCAAATATATAAAAGGACACACTACAAATTATATAGTAGTATATGTAGAAAGCAATAGTCAAGAATTAGAAAACAATACTTATAAAATAAAAATAGAAGATATATTAAATGATGGATTAATAGGAAAAATAGACTAATTATTACAAAAACGTAATAAAATTGTAACAAATACTTAATACAAAAACTATTGCCAAAAATTTACTTATGTAGTATAAATAGTATGAAAGTATTAATAAGTTACGAAGGAGGACAAAAAAATGAGTGAAAAAATAATGGGTGGGGTAGAAACAGAATTTGTAAGTGAGTCAACACTACCTGCAAAAGTAGGAATGTGGCCAAAGGTGAAAGCATTTCTATTCAAAGAAATTGTAGTAGAACTAACACCAGCACAACAAAAATTTGAAAATGATTTAAATGAATTTTTACATATAGAAATAACATGGCAAGATTTTAAAGATTTCTTATTCCAAGAAGTAAACTTTGGAAAGAAAAAAAATAAATAAAAAAATTAAAGTTTAGGAATATTTTACCTAAACTTTTAATTTTTCTGAATTTTTTCGTTAGTTCAAAACCATTGAAGGAGTAAGTATAAAAAGTCATAAA
>CAOKHI010000054.1 GCA_948468275.1 uncultured Clostridium sp.
GTCTATTTTCATAATTTGTTTATCTTGAATAAAATTTTATACATACTGTTGGTAAATAGTTACTAAAATTATTTTATGCATTTAACACAATTACGTAAGCGATTAACGAAAAGATATATTGAAAACCTCACGAACTAATATGTAAAATAAGAACATATTAATTTGTGAGGTAATTTTTTGATAGCAGTAAAATATATACGAGAATACGTATTGAAAACCTCAAGTACAATTCTATATTATTATAGAACCATACTTGAGGTTTTGCTTTTTATTCTATAAGTGGTTAAATGTAGACAAAAATGTAATCTAAAATTATAGCATCCCTTTCACATACATTATAAAAAGTACCTGCCTTTACTATAACTACATCATCTGAATGTATCTTTTTTACTACCTTCATACATCTACTCCCCCCTTTATTTTATCCCACTTTCCTAAAAAAATTTCCCCCAACTTCGACTTATCAGCCGAAGTTTTTTGCAGAAGACCTCGGGCCTTCTACAATTCTACACTCTTTCTATTGCACTAATTCATACGGACTCCCACTGCCTCCTGTTCCGTCACTTGTTTTGATTCCTGATTTTAGAGTTATTACAACACGCACTGCAGAATTGCTAGAATACGGAGTAGTGCTACCTGAGGAACGCACAAACCACAAGGGGTTGTGGTTTGCTGTACCAGCAGCATACATGAAGCGCACATAGACGTCAGTGCGGCTAGTAGTCGAACTAACATAGCGAGATGCTAACCAGTACTCCTTGTTTATATTCCATATTCCATCTGTATTTTGATGTGTTGCTCCTTTTAATGCATTGAAATCTGACAAGTATTCTGTATCATCTTTTATCAAATCATTGGCATACAACCCTATATAATTATAACTACCTGAATACAATTCTTTCGTCCCTTCTGGACGAACTGGATTACTTCCTACACATCTCCCACTTGTTGCATATGTTGCATTCACATAATTTGAACAAAAACTATTTAATGTTCCAACACTATTATTATATCCTTCTTTTCCGTTTAAGTACAAATTCTTCCCATTTGTTACATCATTTGCACTTATTATCTGTAATCCATGTTCTGTATCATTATATAGTACCTGCCACAATCCTGTATAATCCCCTGTATTATATGTTTGTGCAGATGTGTATCCTGTCTGCTCTGTCGTCATTGTAAATGTTTTCTCTGGCACAGTATATCTTACATAATCTCCTGGCTGTGCACTTGCTGCCAAACTTTCCCCTGGTGTTTCTGGTGGTACTTCTGGCCCTGTTGGATTATCTGGATCCACTGTGTTTCCTCCTGGATTTGTTGTATTTTCTCCTGGTTTACTGGGATTTCCTGGATTCCCTCCTGTTCCATCTCCTCCGCTATTTATATTTCTTAACTCATCTAAAAAGTTTTTTACAACATTTTGTTCCTCATCTTGTGCCTGCCCATATCTCTGTGTTGCATTTTTTGCTTCCTCTACTAATCCTTTCTCTCCTAAGACTCCTCTTATTGTCACTCCTGCCAATATTAACAATAGTATTATTGTTATTACCAATGCCACTAATGTTATTCCTTTTTGCTTTTTATTTTCTACTTCCTTTTTAATTATATCTCCATTTTTTCCTATCACTATTTTACCTCCTGTTTTTACCAAATTTGCCACTTCTCAAATTTGCTTTTACTGTAGTATTTTTTTATTCTATTTTAATATCTTTCTTTTTTCAATAATTTAGCCATATCTTGTTTATCGTCTATTTTCATAATTTGTTTATCTTGAATAAAATTTTATATATATTGTTGGTAAATAGTTAATAAAATTTTTTGTATACGGTTAACACGATTACGTAAGCGATTAACGAAAAGACGTATTGAAAACCTCACAAACTAATATGTAAAATAAGAACATATTAATTTGTGAGGTAATTTTTTGATAGCAATAAAATAAGGTAAGCAGTTAACGAGAATACATATTGAAAACCTCAAGTACAATTCTATATTATTATAGAACCCTACTCGAGGTTTTGCTTTTTATCTATAAGTAGTTAAATGTAGACAAACAAATAAGCTAAAATTATAGCATCTCTTTCATACACATTATAAAAAGTACCTGCCTTTACTATAACTACATCATCTGAATGTATCTTTTTTACTACTCGCATTACATCTACTACACCATTATTTTTTCCCACTTTCCTAAAAAAATTGCCCCCAACTTCGACTTATCAGCCGAAGTCCTTTGCAGAAGACCTATGACCTTTTACATTTTTACACTCCTTCTATTGCACTAATTCATACGGACTAACACTGCTCCCTGTTCCATTACTTGTTTTGATTCCTGATTTTAGAGTTATTACAACACGCACTCCATAATTGGTATCGCTAGGATTCGAACTAGTGGTACCTGACGACTGCACTTCCCACAAGTTGCCGTTGTACAAAATATCAGCAGCATTCACGAAGAACACACCGAAGCCAGTGTATCTAGCAGACGAAAAAACACTGCGAGATGCTAACCAGTATGCCTTATTTATAACACATATCCCATTTTTATTTTGATGTATTGCTCTTTTCATTGCATTATAATCTGCCGAACATTCGCTATCACCTTTTATCAAATCATTTGCATATTGCTTTTGATAATCATAACTTCCTTCAAACAATTCTTTTGTTCCTTCTGGACGAATTGGGTTACTTCCTACACATCTCCCACTTGTTGCATATGTTGGATTCACATAATTTGAGCAAAAACTATTCAATGTTCCCACACTATTATTATATCCTACTTTTCCATCCAAGTAAAAGTTCTTCCCATTTGTTACATCATTTGCACTTATTATTTGCAATCCATGTTCTGCATCATTATATAGTACTTGCCACAATCCTGTGTAACCTCCTGTATTATATGTTTGTGCAGAATCCCCTGTCTGCTCTGCTGTCATTGTAAATGTTTTCTCTGGCACTACATATCTTACATAATCTCCTGGCTGTGCACTTGCTGCCAAACTCTCACCTGGTGTTTCTGGTGGTACTTCTGGCTCTGGTGGATTATCTGGATCCACTGTATTATCTGGATTTGTTGTATTTTCTCCTGGATTGCTTGGATTGCCTGGATTCCCTCCTGTTCCATCTCCTCCGCTATTTATATCTCTTAACTCATCTAAAAAGTTTTTTACAACGTTTTGTTCCTCATCTTGTGCCTGTCCATACCTTTGTGTTGCATTTTTTGCCTCTTCTGCTAATCCTTTTTCTCCTAATGTTCCCCTTATTGTCACTCCTGCCAATATTAATAATATTATTACTGTTATTACCAATGCCACTAATGTTATTCCTTTTTGTTTTTTATTTTCTACTTCCTTTTTAATTGTATCTTCATTTTTTCTTATCACTTTTTTACCTCCTGTTTTTTACCAAATTTGTTTTACATAATTTTTTCTCTCTACAAACTTGTCTTATCCTTATTAGTATTTCTTTTTCTCACTTATTTATTCTCTTTTCTTCTTTATATGGTGTAAAAGAAAAATATTACAAAGATAATAAAGGAACAACTTTATTGATAGTACTTTTTGTAAACATACATGATAACACCCATTAATTGTTTTTATTTTATAGTCAAACAAATGTGCTAAAATTATCGCAACCCCATCATATATATTCCAAAAAATTTCATCCTTCCATTAAAACCTCATCATATGAATGTATCTTTTTTATTACTCTAATTACATCTACTACACCTATTTATTTTACCCACTTTCCTAAAAAAATTGCCCCCAACTTCGATTTATCAGCCGAAACTTTTTGCTGAAGAACCAGCTCTATCAAGATCCCCCTACTCCTTCACTTGCACCAATTCATATGGATTTTCACTGCTCCCTGTTCCATTACTTGTTTTAATTCCCGATTTTAGAGTTATTACAACACGTACAGCGTAATCGTGAGTATACTCAGCCGTGACACCGCTCGACTCTACACTAAACAAGTATTCGTATCCGTAATCGATACCTTTCTCATGCATGCGTCGAGCATAGAAGCTAGTGTAGGATTGCTTCGAAGCGACACGACGGGAAGCCAACCAGTATTCTTTATTTATATTCCAAATCCCATCTGTATTTTGATGTGAAGCTTTGCACATTGCCTCATAATCTGCCGAATATTCCGTATCATCTCGTATCAAATCATTTGCATATACCCCTATATAATTATAACTTCCTGAATACAATTTTTTTGTCCCTTCTGGACGAGTTGATTTACTTCCTACACATCTTCCACTTGTTGCATATGCTGTATTCACATAATTTGAACAAAAACTATTTAATGTGGGTATACATTTATTGTATCCAACTTTTCCACTCAAATATAAATTCTTCCCATTTGTTACATCATTTGCACTTATTATTTGCAATCCATATTCTGCATCATTATATAATACCTGCCATAATCCTGTATAATCTCCTGTATTATATATCTGTGCAGATGTATACCCTGTTTGTTCTGTCGTCATTGTAAATGTTTTCTCTGGCACTGCATATCTTACATAATCTCCTGGCTGTGCACTTGCTGCTAGACTTTCCCCTGGTGTTTCTGGTGGTACTTCTGGCTCTGGTGGCTTATCTGGATTTGTTGTATTTCCACCTGGATTACTTGGATTTCCCCCTGTTCCATCTCCTCCACTATTTATATCTCTTAGTTCATCTAAAAAGTTTTTTACCACATTTTGTTCCTCATCTTGTGCCTGTCCATATCTCTGTGTTGCATTTTTAGCTTCCTCTGCTAAACCCTTTTCCCCTAATGTTCCCCTAATCGTCACTCCTGCCAATATTAACAATATTATTACTGTTATTACCAATGCCACTAATGTGATGCCTTTTTGCTTTTTATTTTCTACTTCCTTTTTAATTGTATCTCCATTTTTTCTTATCACTTTTTTACCTCCTGTTTCTTTACCAAATTTGTTTTACATAATTTTTATTTCTACAAACTTGTCTTATCCTTGTTATTATTTCTTTTTCTCACTTATTTATTCCTCTTTTCTTCATAAGCAATTTTTTTGAACTTTTTTATTCAATTTTCAACGTGCCTTGTAATTTTTAAACATTCTCTTTACGTCTATATTTTACATTTACTTTTATTACGTGTCAAGGCATTTTATTATTTATTTTCGATTCGATTTTATTTTTTTTCAATATTTTTGCTATGTTTTGCTTTTTACTTGTTTTCATAATTTGTTTATTGCTTGAATAAACTTTTCGTAAGCAGTTAACGAAAAGATGTATTGATCACCTTACGAACTAATATGTAAAATAGGAACATATTAATTTGTGAGGTGATATTTTGATAGAAGTAAAATATAGCGAAAAAGAAAAGAAATAATATATAGCAGACTTTAGAAAAAAATTGGAATGAGTATAAAAAATTATGCAAAACAAAAAGATTGTCGAATTGTTTTTCTTTACTTTTATTGGCTTTTATTATGGCTATTGATAAATGTAAAAATATAGATACCTTTTCATATGTTATTAATTCATTAGCCAATGTTAAATTTCCTTATTTTAGAAAAGAAAATTTGGAACATATTATTTCTTATATTGCAAACTCAAAATTTGATAAAAATATAGCAACTTTGCTATTAAATAAATTTAATGAAGGGAATGATGTTAGTATGAAATGTGTTTGGGATTATCTTAAAGAAGATGAAGAAAGAATTAAACTAAAATTTCTTAATGAAGGGAAACGTGAATATAAGTCTAAATTTGTTAAAAATATGCTTAAAAATGGTGAAACCGTTGAGAAAATTAGGTTATATACAGGTACTACTACAAAGGAAATTAAAAAAATTCGTGATGAATTAGCTGTCTGTTAGTATGTTCATTTTATATGGAAAAATAGTAACTAGTATCGTTAATATTTAATAGTTTTATAAAATTAACTATTACTATTTTAGGTGTGCTTATAAATAGCTACTCTTCGAGAAATTTGCTTTATACTTATCTAAAGTTGTATATTCAATAAATGAATACTTTTAGAGTAATTCTCTAGAGTATAATATACAACTTTATACTCTTATACATTTTTTGAAAGTTCTTAGAAGAGCTTACAATTAGTAAGAGTCTGTTGAAAAAGTCAAATTATGTTAATTGGGCACATCAACTATTCAGGCTCATGAACCACAATTGGGTAAAAAAATATTTTTTAACTGCACCATAAAATATTAACCTCTATTGTTAATATTTTATGGCTTGTTAGAAAATAGACAGCTGAGCAATCCAAATTTGTTAATTTGAGCACATACACCTTGTTGGTTTTCAGGCATAAATTTGTGAAAAAAGTATTTTTTTAACGGCATCATAAATATTAATCTGTTATTTTAATATTTATAGTTTTATTAAAAAATCTCTCACAAATGCTCTTTCTTACTCTTTATTATAGCGAGCTTCAAAGATTTTTTCTTAAAAAGACATTATTATATAGTATTAATTATAATTTATTTATTATGCACCAACTAATTCTTTCATTAAATCATGCACAGAAACTATTTTATCTACTTTATCAACATTACTACCACAAAAAATTAGCCCCTGTTCTACATCTCCTTTTACCGAATTAATTAGTGCCTTTGTAATGCAATACGGCGTATTTGCTACATTACATGTTTTTATACAATTATAACATTTATCTATTTTACACTTACCTTCTTGTGTTAGCTTAATAAAACTATTACAAATAGCTCTTCCAGGCATACCTACTGGACTATTTATTATTTTTACATCATTAGAATTAGCATCTATATATGCCTGCTTAAAACTATCTGCTGCATCACATTCATATGTAGCTACAAATCTCGTAGCCATTTGTACCCCTGTTGCTCCTAACTTTAAAAATGTATCTATATCATTTTTATCCCATATACCTCCTGCAACAATAACAGGAATTTCTCTTTTATGCTCGTATTCCACTTGTTTTATATATTCTAGTATTTCTTTTGTAATATCTTCTAAACTAGTATTTTCTATTTCTTCTTTTTTAAATCCTAAATGTCCCCCTGCTTTTGGTCCTTCTATAATAATCATATCTGGAATATAATCATACTTTCTTTTCCAATGATTAACTATTAACTTACAACACCTAAGTGATGACACAATTGGTGCAATTTTAGTTTTTGAATTCTTTACATATTCTGGTAATTCCTTTGGAATACCTGCACCCGAAATTATTAAATCTATTCCATTATTTACACATTCTAAAACTATTTCCTTATAATTATTTAATGCAACCATAACATTTACAGCTAATATCTTATCTTCTCCTGCAATTTCTCTTGCCATTTTTATTTCTTTTCCTATTGCTCTTAAATTTGCATTCTTTGGATTTTTAATAAAATCTTCCTCCATATAGCCAATATCTGCTGTAGAAATAACACCTATTCCACCTTCTTTACTTACATTTCCTGCCAATTTATGAAGTGATACACCAACTCCCATACCTCCTTGAATTATAGGATATTTAGATTGTTTATTACCAACTTTAATTCCTGTCATACCATTTTCCTCCTCTATCTAGTTTATTGCACTAGATTATCATTTATCACAAACTATGTCAAGTTGTTGACTAAACATTCAAAAAATGCTATTATAATTTAGTAGACTATCACTTTTATGAACTAACTAAAATAAAAAACTACCCAATAAATTCACATACCATTATACAGCCAATTACCTAATACAAACTAATTACCTACATCATAAAAGCTATACCAAATTTTAATTTATTTTTATCGATTTCTTTTAACAACCAAAAAAAGAAATCATATAGCCTAAGGTAATAATTTCTAAATAAACTAATTACAGCTATACCCTATAACTAAAAATACAAAATAAGCGAAAGGAATTTCAAAATGAATAATAAAAACAAAATTTCAATAGAAAAATTTCATATACCTAGATGGGATGAATTACCTATAATAGATTTATACTTAGATCAAGTAGTTAATTTAATTAACTCTTGTTTATCACAATATATATTTTTTAATAATGATAAAAAAGAAGAAAATGAAATTTTAACAAAAACAATGATAAATAATTATGTAAAAAACAATTTAATAGAAGCACCTATAAAAAAACAATACTCAAAAACACAACTTGCTAAATTATTTGTAATATGTGTATTAAAGCAAGTATACAGTATGCAAGACATAAAAACTTTAATCAATACTGCTCTAATAGATTCTACTATACAATCTGCATACGACAAATTTTGCAATTTATTTGAAGAAGCACTACTATGCACATATACCAAAAAAGACTTTATAGATAAAAATTCTAACAGCGAAAATCTATACCTACTAAAATCTGTATTACTATCTTGTAGTTATAAAATATATGTTGAAAATATTATTTGTACAAACGATAAAAAAAATAAATAATAAAATTAGAAATATCCTATCTTTTATGAAAAAAATCTAAAATCAATTCTAATACACAAAATTTTAATGATATTTCATCAAATATTACAAAATTGTAATATTCGATGAAATATCATTATCAAAATTTAGATAAGTGAAAGATTATTTGAAGAACCGTATACAGTAAATTCGCACATACAGTTCTGTGAGGGATAATTTTCGCCCATCTACTAAATATAAATAGTGGAAATGAATTATGACCAATTTAGTCTAAATAATAAAAAACAAGTATATTATTATAGTATCCCTAATATTATATATTTCCTTTGCAATTTAATAGAAAAATAGTAATGCAAATAATATTAATGCTAATGCTAACGTTACTAATACTATTTGTATTACTATTTTTTAATATAACTTAAATTTTAAAAAATTTACATAAAAAAACCTGGCGACAACCTATTTTCCCAGCAGGGTAACCCACAAGTATCTTCGGCACAATAGAGCTT
>CAOKHI010000055.1 GCA_948468275.1 uncultured Clostridium sp.
ATAATAGTGAAATATCAAAAGAATATGAAGTTGCAGTTATTGTATATGCTTTTGACAAAGAAAATAAAATAGTTTTCCAAAGAAGAGGTTTAGGATGCAGAGATGAACAGCTAAAACTAGAAACTATTGGAGGCAGAGTAAAGAAAAGTGATATAGATTTTAGAACAGCATTACAAAGAGAAATTGAAGAAGAAATTGGAACAGATGCAGATATTGAACTACAAGAATTTATTGTAGCAACTTATGCTAAAACATTTGATGTAAGAAATAATAAAGAACAAGACTGGGTTTATCTTGTATATAAAGGAAATTTAAAAAGTGGAGAATTAAAAATTGCAGAAACTAATAAATGTTTAGGGTATGAAAGATATAAAATTGGCGAAGTAAATGAAAATGAGTTAAGCAATGGTGCAAGAGAATTATATAACATTGTAAGTGAAAAGTATAGTTATTTAAAATAGATGGAGGAAAAATAATGAGTGAAATTACTGAAAAAATAAAACAAGAATTATTAGTTAGATGTGAAAAATCAAAAGAAAAAGATGGATATGACTTCTGGAATGAACATATAAAATATGTAGTTGAAAATGCAGTAAAATTAGCAAATGAATATGGAGCAGATGTTGAAATAGTAGAATTAGGAGCATTATTACATGATATAGCAATGCCATCAGAGTATGGAGAAAGAGAACAACATAATATTTATGGAGCAGAAATTGCAGAACAACTATTGACAGAATTAAATTATCCAAAGGAAAGAATAGAACATGTAAAAAATTGTGTATTAAATCATAGAGGTAGTAAAGATAGACCACGAAACACAATAGAAGAACAATGTGTAGCAGATGCAGATGTGATAGCGCATTTTGATTGCATACCAATGCTATTTTCTTTAGCTTACAAGGAAATGAATTTGTCTATATTAGATGGAAAAGAATATGTAAGAAAAAAATTAGAAAGAGACTATAATAAGTTAAGTCCAAGAACTAGAGAAATATTGGAAGATAGATATAAAAATATAATAGATGTATTGTTTGTTAATTAGAAATAGGAGTAAATAAAAATGGGAAAAGTATTAAAAGTAAGAGAAGTTGGAGATCCAATATTAAGTACAAAATGTAAAGAAGTAGATATAAAAAATATTAATCAAGAAATATTAGAAGAAATTGAAGATTTAAAGGAAACATTAAATTTTACAGAGGGATTTGGAATTGCTGCACCACAAGCAGGAATAGATAGAAGAATAGTAATAATTCAAGTAGATAAAGAAAAATGTACATATAAAGATTGTGAAGAAGTACCAACTACAGTAATGATAAATCCAACATGGAGAAAACTATCTGAAGAAACAGAAAGTGAATTTGAAGGCTGTTTAAGTGTTCCTTCAATTAGAGGAAAAGTAGAAAGATACACAAATATTGAAGTTACATATTATAACGAAAAAGGTGAGAAAGTTATAAAACAAGTAAAAGGATTTACTGCAAGAGATATACAACATGAATGTGATCATTTAGATGGAATAGTATTTTTAGAAAAAGTAAAAGAGAATAATGGATTTGCAACTAAAGATATGATAAATAAATTTAATTTAAAAGAAGAAAACGAATAAAATAGGATGGAATAAACAATGGAGAATAAAATAAAAAAACTACTTCAATTCTATTTACTAGCAACAGAACTTAAGGACAAAATTAGAAGTGGATGGAAAGTATGGAATATAGATAGACAAAGAGTAGAAAGTATTGCAGAACATATTTATGGTACATGCATTTTAGCAATATCAATAGATTCTCAATTTGAATTAGATGTTGATTTATATAAAGTAGTTATAATGCTTGTATTACATGAAATAGAAGAAATTAAAATAGGAGATTTAACCCCATTTGATAAAGTTACAAAACAAGAAAAAAGAATTTTAGGAAAACAAGCAGTAGAAGAAACATTAAGTACTTTAGATAAAAGCTTACAATATATTGAATTAATAGAAGAATTTGAAGATATGAAAACAAATGAATCTATTTTTGCAAAAATGTGTGACAAACTAGAGGCAGATATACAATGTAAATTATATTGCGAAGAAAAGTCTATTGATATAAATAGAAAAGAAAATGAACATCTTCTTAAAGACTCCAGAGTTCAAAAATTATTAAATAATGGAGAAAAAACAGTTGCAGATTTATTTATTGAAAATGATAGACCAATATATACAGAGAAAGTATTTGAAGAAATAGCAAATTATATAAAAGATAATGATTTATTAAATTTAAAGAAAGAATAGTAACATTTGTAAGGAGAAAAAGTTATATGAATAAAATAATTGTAGAAGTTGGCTCAACTTGCACTAAAGTTGATAAGTTTGATGGTAAGATAATAGAAAAATTACAGGGAAAAACAATACAATTCAAAAAACATTACAATGAAGATAAAAAATTAAGAGAAAGTGATGTTGTAGAATTAATTTCTAGTATAAATGATTTGAAAAATATTTCACAAGATATATATGTTTGTGGTACAAGCATTTTTAGAACATTAAATGATACAGAAAGAAAAGAATTCTTAAACAGATTCAAAAAAGAAACAGGATATGAATTTAATATTATTTCTCAAGAAAAAGAAAATGAACTAACAGTTTTTGGAACAACAAGATATGTGAAAGATAAAGTATGTGTATTTATAGGTGGAGGAGGTTCTACTGAAATTGCAATTTATGATAAACAAATAAAAGAAAGTATAAATTCAAAAGTTGGTGTTATAGATGTAATGCAAGAATTTACAGATTTGGCAGAAAACGTTGCAACAACTGATCTTGAAACAGTAAAGAATTTTATAAAAGCAAGACTAAATCTACCAAAAGAAAAAGCAGATATATTAATTTTAGCAGGTGGAGGACACGAAAAATTTGTAAGACACTCTGGAATAAAATATGAAACAAATACTTTATATAATGATGAGGCATCTCCGATTATGATGGATATAGAAACAAGAAAAAGCGAAACAGAAAGATATTATAAAGCTATTTCTTTAGATGAAATAAGAAATAGAGTAAATGATCCAGATTGGTGGTATGCAACAAGAGCAATGAGTGCTTTTGCATTAGTAGTTGCAGAAGAGATAGGAGCAAAGTATATAGTTCCAACTGACATAGCAATGGTATATGGCATTTTAGACAAAGGAAAACGGCTATAATAAATATTAAATAGTTAAATAATGAAAGGAATTAATAAAAATGAAAATAGGAAAAGATTATATAGGTGTAGGAGTTGGAGCATTTATCATAAACGACAATAATGAATTATTATTACAAAAAAGAGCAGTACCAGCTGAAAAAGACCATTGGTGCATACCAGGTGGTAGATTAGAAATGTTTGAAACATTGGAACATGCAGTTATTAGAGAAACTAAAGAGGAAACAGATTTAGATATAAAAGTAATAAAATTAATGGGAATTTGTGATCATATTATTCAAGATGAAAATGCACATTGGGTAGCAATGAGTTATTTATGCAAAATAGAAAAGGGGAATCCAAAGATAATGGAACCAGATAAAGCTTCAGATATGAAATGGTTTGATTTAAATAATTTGCCAGATAAGCTAACAATTACAACCAAAAAAGCATTAGCTGATTATAAAAAAGGATTAGAGGAAAAATAAAATGATACTTTCAACACTTTGTTACCTAGAAAAAGACGGAAAATACTTAATGTTACATAGAACTAAAAAGAAAAATGATATAAATAAAGATAAGTGGTTAGGAATAGGCGGAAAATTTGAGGAAGGAGAAAGCCCAGAAGAATGTATTATAAGAGAAGTAAAAGAAGAAACAGGACTTACTCTTAATACCTATAAATTAAGATGCATAGTCACTTATGTATCTACAAAATGGGAAACAGAATATATGTATGTATTTACTTCAAATGATTTTACAGGAGAACTAATAGAATGCAACGAGGGAGATTTGCAATGGATTAAAAAAGATAAAGTTACAGGATTAAACACATGGGAAGGCGATAAAATATTTGTAGAAAAGATAAAAAATAATAATTCATTTTTTACTATAAAATTTAATTATGATGGAGAAAATCTAATTAAATATGATTTAAAAGAATATTAGTAAATATCATAAAAACACTTGACAGTTACAAACAGATGTTTTAAACTATATATAGTTTAAAAGGAAGTGAAAATATGGAAAATGAAGTAAAAGATTTAGAAATTCAATATGAATTATCAAAAGAAGAAATAAAAAAACTCATATATACAATAAGAGGAAAACAAGTTATGATAGATAGCGATGTTGCAAGATTGTATCATTATAAAACAAAAGTATTAAATTTAACAGTAAGAAGGAACATAGAAAGATTTCCAGAAGAATTTTGTTTTCAGCTAACAGAAAATGAATTTCAAACTTTGAGGTTCCAAATTGGAACCTCAAAACAAAACGAATCACAAAATTTGAGGTTTCAAATTGAAACCTCAAACCAAAGTAGTGAAATAAATAACAATTTGAGAGGTGGTAGAAGATATTTGCCATATGTTTTTACAGAACAAGGAATTGCTATGTTGGCAGGTGTTTTAAAGAATGATATAGCAGTAAAAGTTAGCTTAAATATAATCAATTCATTTATAGAAATGAGAAAGTTTATAGCATCAAATGGACAAGTATTTGAGAGATTGACTAATATGGAATATAAATTACTAGAACATGACAAAAAATTTGATATAGTATTCGACCAATTACAACAAGAAGAAAATATAAAACAAAAAATATTTTTTGAAGGACAAATATATGATGCATATAGTTTAATAATTGATATAATAAAGAAAGCGAATAGAAAAATTACTATTATAGATAATTATATAGATGACAGTATTTTAAAGATGCTAGCAAAGAAAAATAAAAATGTAGAAGTTACAATATTAACATCTATAAAAAGTAATATACAAAATATAGATATACAAAAATTTAATAAAGAATATCCAACATTAAAAGTAGCAAAAACAGATAAATTTCATGATAGATTTGTATTATTAGATAATACAGAAATGTATCATTTAGGAGCTTCAATAAAAGATTTGGGTAAAGAATGCTTTGCAATATCAAAAGTAGAAAATGAAGAAATGATAAATCTGATAAAAAGGGTAATTTAGTATTGGGTAAAAACAAATGTGAATTATGTTGAAATTTGTGTTCTTAAATTATATAATAAAAAACGATAATCTAAATATTATTAAAAAGTGGTGAGTCTCTACCATAAGTGAGAAACTAAAAAAGTGGTGAGCCTCTACCATAAAGTGAGGAACGAAAAAAGCGGTGAACTTCTACCATAAAGTGAAGAACGAAAAAAGGAGGGATACCAGAAATGGTATCCTAATTTATTTTTGAGAAGAAAAATCACAACAATATAAATAAAGATTTTCAAATAAGCTATAGAAAAAAATTTTTGAAATAAAGAGAAGTGGATACAAAAAAATCTTAAAAAGCTACAGCCACAAGTAAATAAAAAAATAGGGTGTTTATATTCCATTTTAGAAAAATATATAGTATAATGTATCTGTGTTAAGAAATTGTCATTACATAGCATATGTAGTTGATACCATGAAAATGGGTAAAGCTGATAAATCAGCAATTACTTTGTGAAAACAAAGGTAAAGTAGAAAACTTTGTGTTAGGGCAAAGGTAAAAAGAGTAATATAAAAAAGCACAAAATTACTCCATTTAAAAATATAACAAAGGGAGTATTGTGTCTAAAAGTAAATAATAGATGAATTACAATAACAAGTAAAAATGCTTGTTATTTTTTAATGCCCAAAAAGAAAAGACAGGAGGTGTTAGAAAATGATAGAAATTAAAAATAGTAATATTCAAAGAAATATAAGAAAAAGTGCATATATAGGAATTTTAAACAAGCTAACAAAAGAAAACAAAATCACAAAAAATGAATATGAAAAAATCAAAAACAAAATCAACAAAAGATGCTAATAACTGTAAATTTGTATTGAAAAAGAAATGTTTTTAATATATAATGAAACAGTAATCGGCAAGAAGGAGGTAAGATGGCCGAAGTACAAATAATTGAAAAAGTAAATGGTCGAATAGACAGGAATAAAGGAACCATAATAAATGGACCAATTAAAGTAGCAGCCTATGCAAGAGTAAGCACAGACAAAGAAGACCAAAAAAATAGTTATGAATCACAATTAAAATACTATATGGAAAAAATGAATGCAAATCCAAAATGGATAGCAACACAAGTATATGCAGATGAGGCAATTTCAGGAACACAAGATTATAAAAGAAGCGACTTTATGAGAATGATACATGATGCATTAAATGGGAAGTTTGATTTACTACTAACAAAATCAATTTCAAGATTTGCAAGAAACACAGTTGATACATTATCCTATGTAAGAAAGTTAAAAGAAAAAAATGTTGCAATACTCTTTGAAGAAGAAAACATCAATACACTTGAAATGAGTGGAGAATTACTATTAACCATATTAAGTTCGGTAGCACAGCAAGAAAGTGAAACAATATCATCACATGTAAAACTAGGACTAAAAATGAAAATGCAAAGAGGAGAATTAGTAGGATTTCATGGATGTTATGGTTATGACTATGATAAATTAACAAAGACATTAACTGTAAATGAAGAAGAGAAAAAAGTGATTCAATACATTTTTGGAAGATATGCACAAGGTGCAGGAACAACAATGATTGCAAAAGAATTGACAGAAGCAGGGATACCAACAAGAAGAGGTAATCCAATATGGTGTGAAACAGTAATAAGAAAAATTATCAAAAATGAAAAATACAAAGGAGACTTATTACAAGGCAAAACATTTACAGTAGATCCAATTACTCATAGAAGATTAGAAAACATGGGAGAAGAACAAAAATACTTAATAGAGAAAAATCATGAAGCAATTATTGATGATGAAACTTGGGATAAAGTTCAAGAAATCTTGCAAAAAAGAAGCGAAAATTATAATAAAGGTACAAGAAGTGGAACATTTAGGAGAATGTATGCTTTTAGTGGAATAACCTATTGTGCATTTTGTGGAAGGTTAGTTACTAGAAAAAATTGGGTAAGTTCAACCAAAAATAAAAAAGCATGGTATTGTTCAACAGCAATAAAACAAGGTAGAAAATACTGTAGAGATAGCAAACCAATACCAGAAAAAGTAATAGAAAAATGTTTTTTAGATGCTTATAGAGTTTTATGTGCAGATAAAGCTACCATCATTAGAAACTTTATGGAAAAGGCAGAACCAATATTACAAGAAAATAATAGCAAAGAAGAAATTGAAAAATTAAATATACAAGAACATGACTTAAAAGAAAGACTAAAGAAATTATTAGATTTAAAGTTAGATAATACAATTACAGAAGAAGCTTTTAAAGAAAAAAATCATGAGATAGAAAGAAAAATAAGAAACATTCAAAAACAAATAGAAAACAAAGCTAGTACAGTAAATAAAGAAGATAACTTAAAATCTAAAGTGGAAGAAATTAAAAATCTTTTAAAAAGTCATAACATCATAACTGAATTTGACAGAGAAGTTTTTGATATATTAGTAGACAAAGTAATTATTGGAGAAATGGATGAAGAAGGAAACAAAAATCCATATGTAATTAGTTTTATCTTGAAAAGTAGCAAAAAGAGTGATAGTTATGAATTATCAGAAGAACCAGAAAAGAAAGTAAAAAAGAAAAGCATAAAGCCAATAAGTATAGAAGATAAAAATGTGATATGTGAAATAAAAAGCTTTCAAAAATTAAAGATATTTGAAAAAGATGAAGATTTGTTTAGAACCAAAAAACAACTTGAATATATCAAGGTAAAAGTAATAGCAGATTATGAGAAAGACATTTCTTCCAATATAGCGAATTAGCAAAATTTAGGCAATTTTTCATAGCTTTAAGATACATACCACAGATATTGAGTATAAGGTAGGAATACCAGAGATGTGAAACTTGTAAGTGTTGATATGAGCGAGTTTTATTAAAATGATGAAAATATAAAATTTTATAAAAAACTTAAAAAACGACTAATATTATAAAAATAGTAAAATTTGGAGGAAGTAATGAAGATAGGGATAGATTTAGATGGGGTTGTTATAGACAGTGAAACAACTTTTAGAACTTATGAAGAAATATTTGATATAGATACTGTAAAAGGAAATAATTTAATAAATAGAGAAGAGCCAAAATTTCAAACTAGATATAATTGGA
>CAOKHI010000056.1 GCA_948468275.1 uncultured Clostridium sp.
TAATTATGTGTCTTTTCTATTTTCCAAAACCGGTAATTTAATTTTACCATTTATAATTTTCGTTGTAATATGTAAATTTTATTGATATAATTTAATAAATTAAAAAGGAGATTTTAAATGGTTTTTAAATATAAAAAGGCATTAGAAAAAAATGTTGGAGATAATATGAAAATAAAAGATATATTTGCTGGTAAAGATATGCCAATGGATTTTGTAATAGGTAAGTTAGATGGTTTTCATGGAACATTTATAAATAAAAAAAATACAAAATATTATTTTATAATTGATGGAACAGCAACTGTCAAAATAAATGATGAAACTATTGAAGTAGAAAAAGGAGATTTTATATTAATACCAGTAAATTCAAAACATAGTATTGATGGAAATGTAGAATTTGCGATTATATGTACTCCTTCTTTTGATATAGATAGTGAAGAAATAATTTAAGTCATAATAGTAGAGAAAGGATTATAGATGGAAAATAATAAATTAGAAACAATATCAAATCTTTTTGAAGACAGTGAGATAAGAAGTGCTTGGGATAGTGAAAAGGAAGAATATTATTTTAGTGTTGTAGATGTTATTGGAGCATTAACTGACAGCAATATTCCAAGAAACTATTGGAGTGACCTAAAAAGAAAGCTAAAACAAGAAGGAAGTCAGTTGCACGAAAATATCGTGCAGCTGAAAATGAAATCTCAAAAAGATGGAAAAAATTATTTGACAGATACATTAGATACAAAAGGAATATTAAGATTAATTGAATCAATACCAAGTCCAAAAGCTGAGCCATTTAAGCTATGGCTTGCTAAAATGGGAAATGATAGAATAGATGAAGTATTTGATCCAGAAATTTCCATTAATCGTGCTGTTGATTATTATAGAAGTCGTGGATATGATGATAAGTGGATTAAAGCAAGAATGACAGGAGTTGTAGATAGGCGTAAACTAACAGATGTATGGAAAGAAAATGGAATAACAAAAAATTTTGAATATGCAGTTTTAACAAATGAAATATATCAGGCTTGGTCTGGAATGAAAGCATCAGAATATAAAGATTTTAAGGGAATTAGAAAAGAGTCTTTAAGAGATAATATGACAGATATAGAAGTTGCTTTAACTGATTTAGGAGAAATAGCAACAAGAGAACTTGCAAGAAAACATAAGCCTTATGGATTAGAGCAAAACAAAGAAATTGCAAAACGTGGTGGCAAGATAGCCAAAAACACTCGTGATAATTTAGAAGAAGAACTTGGAGAAACTGTTATTAGCAGTACAAATGCACTAAATTATAAATATTTGAAGATGAATAATTTAGATAATAATAAAATACTGAAAGAAGGAAAAACAATGAATTATAGTTATGTTATGGGAATTGAAAACATAGATAAACTAAAAGAAAATAATTTTGAAATAAAACCATATGGAAATAATTATGGTATTTCATTTTCAAGTGATAAAATAGAAGTATTTGAAAATTTTATTTTTGAGACATTAAAAAATGGATTTTGGAACGAATATTTAGGCGAAGAAAAAGTTTTTATTTTTAAATTTGATGATGGAAAAATTAAAAGATATGTTTTAAATAAGTATAATGAAAAAGAAATACTTAATTTGTGTCAACAATTTGCAAATTGTGAATTTGAGTCTATTGATAAGATGTTAAAGGATAACAATTTTTATGCTGAGACATATTTTAAAAGTTAGGAGATAGTTAGTTATGGAATTATGTTGTACGTATATTGAAACAGAAAAATTTGAAGAAGTTGTAACTTTCTATGAACAAATATTGCAAATTAGACCTAGTATTTATACTGAAAATAGATGGGTAGAGTTTGAATGTGGAAACAAATTATCAATTTACAATAGTACATTTGATTATGAAAAAATAAATAATAATAATAATATTCATTACAATGAGGCATATATAAAAAATTTTAAGAAAAAACAAGATAAAAAAGTTAATAATATTATTACACTAAACTTTTATACAGATAATTTAAATAGAGACTATTCAAGAATAAAAAAATTAGATATTGGATCGGTTTCAGAAATAATGTATGTTAATATTACAGAACCCTATTATTATTTTACTGTAAAAGATCCAGAAGGAAATTTGCTTGAAATATGCGGAGATAATTATTCCAACAAAAGTTAAGTAATAAAATTTTATTAAAGCTAGCAGAAGTTACTAAAACTTCTGCTAAATCTATATATTAACAATATATCAATTCTTTAAATATAATTTCTTCAACCCAATTTTTATAATTATTCATAATCCCTGCCCATTCTAATGGATTAGTATTTTTCAAGTTTTCATCAATAGGATTTTTTTCTAGCATTTGTTTCATAAGTATTTTAAATCTTTGTTTAGCTTGTTTGTCAGTTTCTACAATATGTTTTCTTAAAGTTTTGTTCATAAACATTATTATATATTCAGCCTTTTTATGATTTTTTAAATATTCTAATCTTAAGTGCCCATATTTTCCAATAATATAATCATTTTCGTAATCTTCTTTTTCCAAATATAAATCAGGAACGGAAAAATCCCCATCTTTATGATACGTTATCTCTACCATAATTAAAACCTCCTAAAATTTAATTTCACTACTTTTAGAACTATAATTTTATATCTGCTAAACCTGTCTATAAATACAAACTTTTATAAAGTGTACTTAATTTAATCTTACTGGGTTAGGAATATTGACTAAAATCAAATTCCTATGCTACGAAGCAATGTCAAAAGGAGGAAAAAGATGAGCGAAGAATTAGCATATTCTATTCACTTGGGTAGTGATAAAAATAAAACAGCAAAAGCCAAAGAAGTTGCAAAAAATAATCCATCTGGAGAAACATCATTTTCAAATAATGGAATACAAAACGCTACTCAATTATCAAAAGTGAATAAGCATAATCTAAGAGATTATGATAATGACAAAGAAAATATACAAATAATCTATGGAACTGATAATTTATACGAAGATATGCAAAACTTATATTTTCAAGAATTTGAACAAGCAAGAATTGAATATAATGGAAAACAAACTCGTGAAGATAGAAAAATAAAAGATTATTTTAAGCATATATCACAAGATAAGCAAAAGGATTTAGCATGTGAATTTATTATAGAACTCGGAGATATGGATTTTTGGAATTATAAAGATGACTATTACAAAAGGGGAATGTCACAGGTTTATAAAGAGCAAGTGCAAGATTTAATAAGAATTGTACCAGAATTTAAAGTAGCAAATGCAGTAATTCATTTTGACGAAACATCTCCACATATGCACATTGTAGGTGTTCCAATAAAAGAAGATTATAAAAGAGGTATGAGAAAACAACCTGCCAAGTCAAAAGTTTTTACGAAAGAATCTCTACAAAAAATACAAGATGAAATGAGAATTTGTTGCATAAAATCTTATAATAAGGTCTATTGCGAAAATTCACTATTAAAACAAAAGAAAAAAGGTAGAAATCGAGACATAGACATTAAAGATATGGGAGATTATCGAGAAATCAAAAGACAACTAGAGAAAAAAGAAGAAAGACCAAAAGAGGCAAATAAGCAAACTAAAAAAATAGATAATACAAGTAAAGATATAGATAAAATTTTAGATAGTTTAAAACCTACTAAACTAAACAAGAATAATATGGTTATTTCAAACGAGGATGTCCAGAGACTTAAACATTATACAGAAGATGTAAAGATATAACTCAGACAGTAAGAAGTGTAAATGACTTAAATATGGCGATTAAAGATTTTGAACATTCTGCTTTTGAGATAGAAAAAGAAAATCGTTCACTTAAATATGAAATAGAACTAAAAGATAATGAAATTGGCAATCTTAAAAGCAAACTATCTGCTAAAGACAAGATAATAGACAAGTTACAAAGTGAAAAGGAAAAACTAAAACAAGAATTGCAGAAATTCAAAGGCTTTTGGCATAGTATTATGAGCCATTTTCACAAAAGAATTTGCTATGACAAAGATAATAATTATAAACTTGTTAGTGATGACTTATATAAAAATGGCATTTTTGATAATAACGATAATGAAATTGCTAATAATATTGCTAGAAAAGTAACTATACCAAATGAAAACAAGCCAAACAAGAATAAAAAGAAAAATAATGATACCAGATTTTAAAAGGAAGAAAAAGTTATGGAAGAAAATAAAGTTGAAAATGTAATAAATATAATTAAAGGTATGAATATAAAGGACAAGTTAAGACTTGCAATATGTATGAATGATAGTCAATGGCTTACTTTAAACTATGACAGAAAAGAAATGTATAATAAATTTGATACACACTTAAGAAAAGTTGATGAGGAATATAGAACAACTCTAATAAATTTTGGACAAAGCAAATATTTTATTATAAATTTTACTATGGCAAAACTTATGGAAATGGAACAAACTGATAGAAATAAAATTGCTTTGTACTTGTTTAATAGTATTGAAGAATAATTGAAAGAATAAGGCTCACATATTTCTATGCGAGCCTATTCTTTTCTAAAGTAACTGTACATTAGAAAAGGGAGAATAACCTACTACTGAATCCATTCAATATTGCAGAAAGATTTTGAGAGCCTTTTTATCTTGGCATCAGCTACTTTTGCATTAACTAGACAACAGTCTCCAATCTCAAGTTGTGCAACTACTGATACCGTATTGGCAGGCAAGCCACGATGTTTATGAAAATCATACATAGCTTCCAGTTGGAATATTGTAAGATATTCCTTTACGATAGTTTCAAGTTCTTTCTCCAGTTCAAAGAGCCTTTTTGCCGAGTTATTTATTGACATATAAGCTCTTCCATTGAATAAGAACTCCTCCCGATGATGTGTAATTTTGATAACGTCCATAGTAATTTCCTCCTTATGCTTATGAGATTGATAAAATTATATCAAATTTTATGTAAAATTGCAATAAAACAAAAGTGTAAATATGTAGTTGAAAAAAGTCAATAAATGTGATACATTAACTAAAAATGAATAAAAAAGGAGATGTTATTTATGGCAAATAAAAAAGTTTGTGTTTCATTTGATTACGAAAATGACAGAAGATATTATAATATATTGGAAGCTTGGAATAATAATTCTAGCATAGATTTTCATATTAACGATTGTACTCCTAGTGAAATTCAAAGTGAGTCAGTATCTAAAATAAAACAAGTATTAAGTACTAAAATTGGTGAGGCTAATTACATGATTGCAATTATTGGAAAACACTCTGATGATAAACATCCTGATAGTGATGAAATTGGATATAGAAATTGGCAAGCATATGAAATTGATAAAAATGCTGAAAAAGGTAATAAACTAGTAGTTGTAAAATTAGATAGGTCTTATGATGCACCAGATGAAGCATTTGGTCAAGGTGCAGAATGGGTAAATTCATTTAATTTAGATGATATTTTGAAAGCATTAAATAAATTAGCAGGTTAAATAAAAATGAAACGTGTTGAAATTTTATATGACCACTACAAAGAAAGTTGTGAATTAGCAAAGAAAAATGAAGTAACAAGAAATAAGTTATTTATTTTAGTATGCATTTTACTAGGTCTACTGTTCTTATTCTCATATGACCAGAATAGTATGTTAGGGTTGATACAATCATGGATTAGTGGAAATTACAATTGTAATTTAATGTTTTCAAGTAACATTATTCAAGTTATACTCTGGATAGTTCTATTTATTTTTACATTACGTTATTTAGGACTAAATATCAATTTAGATAGAAGTTATAGTTATATTCATAAACTTGAAGATGAAATCAATGAAGAGGAAACAAAAGTAACTGTAACAAGAGAAGGAAAAAGTTATTTGAATAATTATCCTGTATTGAATAATATTACATATTATTCATATAGAGTTATTCTTCCAATTATCTACTATTTTACCATCATTTTTAAATTAAAGTTGGAATACAATGCTCAAGGAGGAATTAATATTCCTATAACCTTTCAGTTCATATTAGGAATATTATGCAATATATTGATTGTAACTTATTTAATAGAAAATATTATAGATATTGTTAATGATATTATAGAAAGGATAGTAATGAAATATAAATATACCAAAAAAGATTTAGATTTAATTTCATGGGAAAGGATAGATAGTTTTTTAGAAAATATTTATAAAGAAGTAAATAATTATTTAAATTCTAATAATCTATCAATTAAATATATAGCACCTATAATGCGTGGCGGTGGAGTTCCAGCAATAAAGCTTTCCCATATGTTTAATGTTATAGATATGTTACCAATACAATTAAAACACAATCATGAAACTCATGGAATAGATACTAAAATTGGATTAGATTACTTAAATGATAATTCTATCAGTGAAAGCGAATGCATATTGTTAGTGGAAGGTAATCATGTTACAGGAGAAACTGCAAATATTGCTACTAATATGATAAAAGAAAAATTTGGAGAAGATGTAAAGATTATTTATGTTTCTTTAACTAGAGATTATACATATAAAGATAGTGTGAAAAATATATGTTTTACTACTTGGGCAATGACTACAAATGAAACGAAAGAATTATCTAAAGAAGAATGCAATAAACTAAATATTAACTATAATTTAGTTTCTGTATATCCTTGGGAAAATGTAACTGAAGAACTAGAAGAATTAAATAATAGCTAATCAAATAAAAGAGAAAATCAATATTTCAGATTTTCTCTTTTACTAATGACTTACATAGCATAAAAGCTATGGACACTAATGTAGTAATAGTATATGAAATATTTTGGATTATATACAATAAAAAACGATAGCCTTTTGAGCTATCGGATTATAATGATTACGTTCTTTTCAGAACGGACACTAATGTTTCATTAATTTAATTATAAACTATTCCGTGGCAGAAAGTCAAGCAAAATTCAGAATTTTATTCATTTTTTAGTGGTCTTAACCTATATAAACTTTCAAGTTGTGAATTAATTTTATTCCAGTCATTTGCTGAGATAGTAACTAATTGTCCTTTTTTTCTATATGGAGCTGTGATTCTTATTTTACTAACAACCTTTAATTGCTCAACTAAAACAGTAGAGTCAACCTCTTCTAAATCAATATGAAACCAAAAGCCATCTTGTAATCTTTTAGTTGTTAGCGGAAGAATAGTACAGATAGTGGAATTTTTGGAAGTCCTTAATACTAAAACAGGTCTTAATTTATTTTGTTCACTTCCAATGTTTATTCCTAGATTGCACCAGTAAATAAAATTATTATATATTGGAAATTTAGGAAGTTGTCCGTTATATCTTAAATTTGCTTTTTCTTTAGTCCATTCTGAAAACTGGATAGCATCAGAATTATTGATACTATTTAATAAAAACTCAGTTTCTTCAATATTATTGTGAATTTCATCATTCATAAATCATCACCTCGTATTTCAAAGTATAACACATTACAAATTATAAGTAAACAAAAGTTTGCATATTTTATGAAATAATTTTGTAATCATATACTTAAAAATATTTTTACAATATAAAAAGTTAAAATTAAAAAAAGTATAGGTTTACAATAGATATGTCACACCCAATATAGAAAATAAAAAAAGGAAATACCAAAAAGTATGATAAAATGTTTTTAACTACAAAAACTTTATCGAAAGAAGGTATTTCCTATGAATAGTATAACACAAGATATATTATATAAGCAATCAGTTGT
>CAOKHI010000057.1 GCA_948468275.1 uncultured Clostridium sp.
AATATATTACTTAGCCGTAGCGGATTTTATTATATATGCTGTGAACTGTAACATTCTGTAACTATAAAATTTGTAAATTTTAAAAAATATCTTGAATTATATTTTTATTATTATATAATTAACAAAATATTTTATTTTTGAAAGGATAAAAAATGCAAAAAAGAAAAAAGAAAATAAAAAAGGAAAGCTTTATGCAAGGTGTTGTTGCTTTAATGTTTTCACAAGTATTAATTAAATTATTAGGCTTAGTTTATAAAATGTACCTTACCAATAGAGAAGGTTTTGGAGATGAAGGTAATGCAATTTATAGTGGTGGATTTTATATTTATGCTTTACTTCTAACTCTGTCATCTGTTGGTATTCCCAATGCTATTTCTAAGCTTGTATCTGAAAGAATTGCCGTTGGTGATAATAAGTCTGCAAATAGAGTATTTAAAATAGCTTTTGTTACTTTTCGGATTACTTGGTTTTATAGGTTCTATGATTTTGTTTTTAGGTGCTCATTATATTTCTAATGTAATAATTCAAATCCCTGAATCTGAACTTACATTAGTTGCTTTATCTCCTTCTATATTCTTTGTATCTTTAATTTGCGTAATACGTGGATATTTTAATGGTAATGGTACATTGAAAGTAACTGCAAATTCACAAACCATAGAACAAATATTTAAAACTGTATTTACTATTATATTAGTAGAATTAGTTGCAATTTCTATTGGATTAGATACAAGAATAATGGCTGCTGGTGCTAATCTTGCAACTACAGTTGCAACAATTGCAAGTTTCTTATATTTATTTAAATTTTATAAAAGAAACAGAACTGCTAGTATAAATGCCCCTGGAGTAGTTACAAAACCTGAAAGAGCCAGAACTATTTTAAAAAAGATATTATATGTATCTTTTCCTATATCTCTTAGTGCTATTTTATCTTCAATAAATAAAAATATAGATACGTCAACTGTTGTACGTGGATTACGTACTTTTATGGATGAAGCTTCTGCAAAGGTACAATATGGTATACTTAGTGGTAAAGTTGAAACTTTAACTGCATTGCCTTTATCTTTTAATATAGCTTTTGCCACAGCATTAGTTCCTGCTATATCTTCTGCAAGAGCAAAAAAAGATTTAAGTAGTGCAAATAAAAGAGTAGGATTTTCAATTCTTGTTACTATTTTAATTGGTCTTCCTTGTACTGCTGGAATGTTTGTCTTTGCTGAACAAATTTTAAAACTATTATTCCCTGCCCAAGCATCTGGTAGTTTAGTATTGCAAATAAGTTCTCTTGCTATTGTATTTACTGTTCTTGCACAAACTATAAATGGTGCTTTACAAGGTTTAGGTAAAGTTATGGTTCCTGCTATTGCTTTTGCTATTGGAGTAGTGGTTAAATTTATATTAAATAATATTTTAATTCCTATTCCAAGCATTGGAGTAAATGGTGCATCTATTGGAACAATTTGTTGTAACATTATTGCTTGTGCTATAGGCTTTAGTGTTTTAAAGAAAAATATGAAAATAAAATTTAGTTTTTCAAAATATATTTTAAAACCATTAATTGCCACTTTTATTATGTCTGTTTGTTCATATTCAATATATTTATTATTAGCTAGTATAATTTCTGCAAAAATTGCAACAATAATATCAATTGGTTTTGCTATTTTAATATATGCATTAGCAATAATAGCTTTAAAAGTATTTACAAAAGATGAAATTTTTATGATTCCTTATGGTCAAAAGATTTTTCAAATACTTGTAAAATTTGGAATTTATAAAGATAAAAAAAGTGCTATAAATCCATATAAATTTTCATAATTATTTGTATGTTCTTAGAAGATGTAGGGATTAAAAGAAAAAAATAGTTAAAAAAAGAAGGATTTTATATAATTTTGACGAATATTCTTAGTGTAGATATAAATTTCTACATAATGAAAAACTTATATAGGAGGTAATGTAAATGAACAAATCTGATTTAATCGCAGCCATAGCTGCTAAAACAGGAGAAACAAAAAAAAGTGCTGAAGCAACAGTTAATGCTTTTGTTGAAGTTGTAACAGAAACATTAGTAAAAGGAGACAAAATTCAATTAGTTGGATTCGGTTCTTTCGAAGTAAGAAAAAGAGCAGCTAGAAAAGGAAGAAACCCACAAACTAAAGAAGAAATTAAAATACCTGCATCAAAAGCTCCAGTTTTCAAAGCTGGTAAAGCTTTAAAAGATTTAGTTAATAAAAAATAAGATTTGTATATAGATTTTAATATATGAATTCATAGAAAAAAGAATGTAGAACCCTACATTCTTTTTTTATTATGTTCAAAAGATTTAAAATTTAAGCTCATTCAAAGTAAACTTGTGTTATTTTTACACTTCCATTTCCTGTATTACCTATTATTTCTTCTTCACCATTTGGTGATGGCATACTTTCATTTCCTGCTAACATTTTTGAAAATATAAAATATTTACCACTATAATGTAAGAAACTTCCTGTATGTATTATTTCTTCTTCTGTTGATGATTCCTCAATAGCATTACATAAGCCATTGCCTGATATAAATGATGAACCTCCTGCTCCTGAAAATGCTGTATTTTGTATTGTAGTACCTATTGCACCACCATAATATCCACTTCCTGCTCCTGAAGTAGTAAAAGTTACATTTCTAGTCGCTTTTCCAAAACTTCCTACATAAATATTATTCGCATTATTTGTAGAAAGTCCTCCATTTATTTGTGTTCCTCCTTTTGGAGGTATATATGAACCATATGTACTGTTAACATTTCCATTCCCTCCAATTTGATTTCCTCCATCTCCTCCTCTTACATCTCTCCAAGTTACAAAATTGACTTTAAATGCTCCTCCTCCACCAGCTGCAACCATAATACGGTTTTTTAGAGAATTAAAATCGCTCCATTCACCTGAAGCAATTCTTATATCTGTTGCTCCTCCTCCACTCGCTGCAATCCCCCATGCGTTAGTTCTAGAACATGGTCCTCCACCATTAAATGTTCCTGGTAGCTCAGCTCCATCAATAGTCCCCTCTTTACCTTGTTCTCCTGTATATATATATAATTTTTCATTTTTAGATAAGTAGATTATTCCATCAGTGTAAGCCCCCTTACCTCCTATTGCTGAACCTGCATCTCCCCCCGAAGCTCCCCAACATTCAATTTTATAATATGCACTTTCTGGTACTATATATTCTTGTGCTTTTTCCTTATATTCGAATTTTGTTATTTTATCAGTTTCTATTATTCTTTTTACTTTGGTTGGTAATCCATTGTTAAGTATACTTGTTGTTTCTCCATTAATGCTAGCTAGTTGTAATGATGCATTTATTTCAAATTCATATGGATATTTTTTTAATTTCGTAAAAATTGAAGATACATCACTTACCTCTATTTTTTCTAAGCTTGCAATTTCTGACTTCTTTTTTAATACATATTCTATATCTTCATCTTCACATAACTCATCTGCTAAGTATTGTAATGTTGCTAACTTTTGGCTTTTAGCATAACTATCCATTTGGATTTTTGTTATTTTCATGTTTATTATTTCCGTTGCTTCTTGTTTGTTATATTCTCTTGTAGATTTATCAGCTACATTAAAAATATTACTTTTTTCTAATATCATTAACACTACTCCTGCTAGTATTAATAAAATTATTATTGTTATTATTAGTGATATTAATGTTATACCTTTTTTCTCTTTTTTATTATATTCATAAAATTTCATAATTTCCTCCGTATACTTATTTCTTCTCTTTATTGTTTTTTCATTCACATTTTATATAATTACATTTTTTCTGTCAATATTTTTTGATACTAATAGGAAATATTATTTTTCTTGTTGTGCGTTTATTGTCATAATATGTTATTACAGTGTTTGTAATATTTTTGTATTGTACTTTTCTTTTATAAATGTTATAATATTTTTAGTTTTTATAAGGAGATTTTCTGTTATGACAAATGATAACTTTGATTTTTATAGTCCTCTTAATTTAAAAGCATATAATTTAGATGTTGCATTACAATATCAATTAAAATTATTAGAATCTTTAGATCCATTTACAAGAAGGCATAGTGAAAATGTTGCAAATCTTGTTTGTAGGATTTGTAAATATATGCATTTTAATATAAAGTATACTGTTTATTGCACGACATGCGCTTACTTACATGATATAGGAAAATTATTTGTTCCTTCTAATATTCTTAATAAACCAGATAGATTGACTCCTGAAGAATATGAAGTTATGAAAAAGCATACTACTTATGGTTATGATATGTGTATGAAAGATCCTAAATTACGTCCTTACGCTTATGGTGCTTTGTATCATCATGAGGCTTTAAATGGTAGTGGCTATCCAAAAGGACTTACTAAAAAGGATATTCCAAGAGTTGGGCAAATTATTAGAGTTGCTGATGAATATGATGCAATCGTAACTAAAAGACAGTATAAAACTCATATTAATATTTCTGAAACTTTAAAAGTCTTAATAAAAGATACAAAACCTGAAGAACATATAAAGGCTATTGCTTTGTCAGAACTTAGTACAAACTCTAAAATAGGTAAAATAAATCCTAAAATTCTTAAAGTTTTGTTTAAAGTAGTTATCGATGATACTCTTTATGAAATTTATTGTATTAAGCAATATATTTCACATCTAAAAGAACAAATTGAACGCCTTAAATTAGCTGATACTTACTATTATAAGATGTTAGAAGCACGTTCTGATAAGAAGAAAGATTATTATTTAAATGGTATGAAGCTTTTGTTTTCTAAAGATGAAAATATGGAAAATTACAAAAATATTTTAGGTGATTATATAACTGCTTTAGAAAATAAAAAATTTATGGTAAATAAACTTTATGATGAAATAAAAATAATAAAACACTTAAAAATATAGATGTTTATAAAATCACATCTATATTTTTTATTCATATACTAATATTAATAATTTAAAAGAGGTGATTTCATGGGGTTAACTTCCGCTTCTACTGGTTGTAGGTTATTAGATAGTAACATAGAAAATATACGTAAATCTTCTGATTATACCATAGCTCTTGCTGGTAATCCTAATGTTGGTAAAAGTACAATTTTCAATGGTCTTACAGGTCTTCATCAACATACTGGCAACTGGCCAGGTAAAACTGTTAGTAATGCATGTGGCATATGTTCATATAACAATAATAACTTTTTATTTGTAGATATTCCTGGTACATACTCATTAATGTCTAATTCTCAAGAAGAAGAAATTGCAAGGGATTATATTTGTTTTGGTAATCCTGATGCTACTGTTATTGTTTTAGATGCAACTTGTATAGAAAAAAATTTAAATCTTGTTTTTCAAAGTATGGAAATCACAGATAATATTATTGTTTGTGTTAATTTGTTAGATGAAGCTAAAAAGAAAGGAATTTCTATAAATTTAGAGCTACTGTCTAAACTACTTGGTGTTCCTGTTGTTGGAACTACTGCACAAAATCCAAAAACCTTAAAAAAACTTTTATCTACGATTGATGATGTTTGCTCTAAAAAAATAATTCCTAATCCAAACAAAGTAAAATATTTCCCAATAATAGAAGATGCTATTTTAATGCTTTGTCCTATATTAAAAAGATTAATTCCTTATTCTAAAACTAATTTAGATAGGTGGATAGCAATAAAATTAATAGATAATAATCCAAATATCATTTCTTCTATTGAACATAATTTAAATATAAAATTAAAAGATGATGATAGAATTAATGAGAAATTAGATGAAGTAAATGAATTATTATTGGAAAATGATATAAATTCTACAAATTTTAGAGATAAAATTGTATCTAGTATTGTATTTAGAGCAGAAGATATTTGTAATGATATAGTTATTTATAAAAACAAAGCCAATTACAATCGTGATAGAAAAATAGATAAAATCCTTACATCTAAAACTTTTGGTATTCCTATTATGATACTATTTTTAGGTGTTATATTTTGGATTACTATAACTGGTGCTAATTATCCATCTAGCATTTTATCTAATTTATTTTCATATGGTCAAGAAAAACTATTACTTTTTTTTGAATATATTAATGCCCCTTCCTGGGTGTCTGGTATTCTAGTTCTTGGAATGTACCAAACAGTAACTTGGGTAATAGCTGTTATGCTACCACCAATGGCAATATTTTTCCCTATGTTTACAATTTTAGAAGATTTAGGATATTTGCCACGAATTGCTTTTAATTTAGATAACTATTTTAAAAAAGCTTGCACTACTGGAAAACAGGCACTTACCATGTGCATGGGAGTGACAAAGTGGGAGATTTTTTAAATCAGCCACTTTGTTTCCTCTTAGCTGACTGATTTGCCTGAGTTTGGTAGCACTACCATATGTAATTATTTTATTGCCTGCAAGTATAATTTTTAGTTCTACTTCACTTTCTTTTTTATTGTTTTCTATCACTATGATTTTGTCTAATAATTCCTCTATGTAGTTTTCTAAACTATCTTTGGTTATCACTAATTGTTTTAATATGCTTTCTTTTAACCTCTTATTCTGCTGTTTTTCTTCTTGTGGATTTTTCCTTTTAGCCTCTAATTCTTTTAATTTTGCTTGTATTTTGCTAATTTCTGTTTCAATGATTACTTTCTTATCACTTAAATCTTCCTTGCTTAAAAGTCCATCTAATGCTAAATCTAATAATTTATCTTTTTTCCTTTTAAGTACCTCTAATTCATTTTGTAATTTTGCTTCTTGCTCAATATTTTCCTCCTCTTTAGAAAGTTCTTTATAAAAAGAAAGTAGTTCCTCACAAATTTCTCCTTTATAAATCTCATAGCTTTTAAAGATAGAAAGTAAAATATCATATAAATCTTGCTCTTTAAAACAAGCAGGAATGCAGTTTTTTTTGCCATTTTTATGAAAATCTGCACAATACCAGTAAATCACATCATCTTTATCTTTATAGTGTCTAATTTTCCTAACAAATCCACATTTGTGTTTATCACAATACAATTTTCCAGATAAAGCATACAAGGTTTGATGTTTTTGATACATTGCTGCTTTTTTACTTCTAGTTAATAATTTTTGATTCGCCTTTTCCCATAATTCTTCTGATACAATAGGGGGAACTTTTTCATAATCTTTATACACTTTCCACTCTGTTTGGTTATTAAAGTTCCTTTTCTTGCTTCTATAATCTACAACTGTTGATAACCCACCTGTATAATAGCCTTTGTACTTCGGATTTTGTATAATTCGTTTTAAGGTGTTTGGATGAATTGGATTTCCGTTATGATTACAAAAACCTTGTTCTTTTAATAGAATAGATAGTTTCTTTAGTCCGACTTTACTATCATTTGCATAAATATCAAAAGCTTTTCTAATGCATGGTGCTTCTTCTTCATCTATCACAAGTTTGCCCTTATTCTTTTTATAACCCCAAATATTATCTGTACCAAGAACGGTTCCTTTTTCTAATGCCCTTTTAAAACCAAACTTTGTTCTTTCGGAAATTTTACGAACTTCATCTTGTTTCATACTAGACAACACCACATCTATCAATGCTTTCCAAAACTACCATCATGTCACTACCATGTGCATGGGATTTGGCTGTAATGCTGCTGGCATCGTTGGCTGTCGAATTATCGATTCT
>CAOKHI010000058.1 GCA_948468275.1 uncultured Clostridium sp.
AGTTTCATAAAAGATAGTATGGTTGCAGAACTTACTGAATTAAATAGAAATATGATGTTATCATTAGATATTATTCCAATACCAATGGATGAAGCAATTCGTGAAGCCGAAAATAGAAGATTAGGTATTGAAACTAATATTACAAACTGGCAAAGAAAACAAAATGCCAATAACAATTTCTCGGCTATAATACCTTATGATATGGAGCAGCAGCGTAATGAATCTAAAGAGTTTTTAGATGATTTAACTACTAGAGATCAAAGAATGTTTTCTTCAGTATTAACTATTGTACTAACTGCTGAAAGTAAAGAACAACTAAATAATGATACGGAATCTGTTCTGCAAACTGCACGAAAAAATCTATGTCAATTAGGAATATTAAAATTCCAACAAATGGATGGATTAAATACAGTCTTACCATTTGGAACAAGAAAAATAGATGCTTTAAGAACATTGACTACTGAAAGTTTAGCTGTATTTATGCCATTCAAAGTGCAAGAAATTAGACACGAGAATGGTATTTTTTATGGTCAAAATACAATAAGCAAAAATATGATTATTGCTGATAGAAAACAACTTTTAAATGGAAATTCATTTATTTTAGGTGTATCTGGAAGTGGTAAATCATTTACAGGAAAACAAGAAATAAGTTCTATAATTTTAAAAGATAAAGATGCTGATATAATAATTATAGATCCAGAGCGAGAGTATTCGCCACTTATTAAAGCACTTGGTGGAGAAGTAATTAAAATATCATCAACAAGTGATAATCATATAAATGCAATGGACATGAACTCTGAATATGGAGATGGAGCAAATCCAGTAATCCTAAAATCAGAGTTCATTTTGTCTTTATGTGAGCAACTAATTGGTAGTAGTAATCTTGGACCGAAACAAAAATCTATTATAGATAGATGCACTGCGAATGTATATAGAGTATTTCAACAGGGAAATTATCAGGGCATACCACCAACTTTGCAAGACTTTAGAGAAGATTTATTAAGGCAACAAGAACCTGAAGCAAAGGAAATAGCTCTTGCAATAGAATTATTTACAAATGGTTCATTAAATACATTTGCAAAAAATACTAATGTAGATACTGATAATAGGTTAATTTGTTACGATATATTAGATTTAGGAAAACAATTATTGCCTATTGGAATGCTTGTAGTATTAGATTCTATATTAAATAGAATTACATCAAATAGAAGTAAAGGAAAAAACACTTATATATTTATAGATGAAATATACTTGCTTTTCCAATATGAATATTCAGCAAACTTCCTTTTTACTCTTTGGAAAAGAGTTAGAAAATATGGTGCTTTCTGTACTGGTATTACACAAAATGTAGAGGACTTATTACAAAGTCATACTGCAAGAACAATGCTTGCAAACTCTGAATTTATAGTAATGCTTAATCAAGCTAGTACCGATAGAATAGAACTTGCAAAATTATTGAATATATCTGATTTACAAATGAGCTATATAACAAATGTTGGACCAGGAGAAGGTTTATTAAAAGTTGGTAGCTCTCTAGTACCATTTGTTAATAAGTATCCAAAAAACACAGAACTATATAGATTAATGACTACTAAATTTGGCGAAGGATAAGATGAGAAAAAGCAAAAATATATTCATAATTTTAGGAATTACACTACTAATAGTTATCTTGGCTATTAGTAGTTATTTTTTTATTAAGCAAGTTTTAGAAAATAGAAATTTAGATAAACAATATGAAGATATTCAAGATATAGTTACAACAAATACTGAAGATAAAAATGAAGATATTATAGAGATAATTGACTTAAACGAATTATATAAGATAAATAGTGATTTAGTAGGTTGGATTAAGATAGATGGAACAAGAATTGATTATCCTGTTATGCAAAACGAAGATTATTATTTGAGAAGAAACATTTATAAAAATTATTCTTATTATGGCACACCTTATTTAGCAAGGTATTGTGATATTAAAAATAGTGATAATTTAGTTATTTATGGACATCACATAAATAATAATAATGCAATGTTTGGAGAGCTAGAAAATTATAAGAAAAAATCATTTTATAATAATCATAAGTATATAAAATTTTATACATTAGAAAAAGAATTGACCGTTGAACATGTATATGAAGTTATAGTGATATTTAAGACTGTTGTATATAGTGATAATAGTTTTAAGTATTATTCATTTAATAATGCCAAAAATAGTCAAGACTTTAATGATTATGTTTCAATGTGTAAACAATTACAACTTTATGAAACAGGAAAAACAGCAAATTATGGAGATAAATTGATAACACTTTCAACTTGTGAATATTCAAGAAAGAATGGTCGAATTGTTGTAGTAGCAAAGGAGGTGTAGTACATGGCAGACATAAAAACAAAAGTAAGAGGTACAATTAAGACATTAGATAAAAGTGTAGTACAAGCTCAAAAATTTAAAAATAATATTGTAACAGCAAAAGAAAAAATAAATGAATATACTCAAGAAGCAAATGAAAATCCAGAAAATTTTGCTAGTGTAAAAGTACAGAACAGTATTAACTATTCTACAAGAAAAGGTGCAGAGAAATTCAATAGTTATGGAAAAAAATCAATACAAGAAACAAAAGAAAATATAATTAAGGGTAAAGAGAAAATAGCTCAATTTAAGTCTAAAATTAAAAACAAGAAGGCTGAACAACTTGCGAAAGGTACTACAAAGAAAACAATAAAAAATAGTGCTAGAAACACAATAAAAACTGGAAAAGAAACAACTAAACTAACTAAAAAAGGAATAAAGACTACTGAAAATGTATTAAAAAATACAAAGAAAGTAACTCAAGAATCAATTAAAATGTCGCAAAGGGCTGCTAAAATTGCAAAACAAGCTACTAAAACTGCAATAAAAGGGATACAAGCCACAATTAAAGCTACAATAGCAACAATAAAAGCAATGATAGCTGCAACAAAAGCACTTGTTTCGCTAATTATGGCAGGAGGTTGGGTTGCAGTTGTTATTATTTTGATTATAGTATTAATTGGTGGATTTATAGCAGTTATTTATAATAGTGATGGAGATGAGAATTATGATTATTCTCAAATGCCTAGTAGTCAAATTGTATTAGTAGCTAAAGCACAAATTGGAAATGAGGGAGGAGATAAGTTCTGGAAATGGTATGGATTTACAGAGCATGTGCATTGGTGTGCTTGTTATGTATCATGGTGTGCAAATGAGTGTGGTTACATAGATAAAGGTATTATTCCGAAATTTGCAGCTTGTAATGACGGTATAACATGGTTTAAAAATAAAAATCAATGGAATGATAGAGGCGAAAGCTATTATCCTATAATTGGAGATATAATTTTCTTTGATTGGTATGATGAAAATGGTAATCAAGATGGTAGTTCAGATCATGTAGGAATAGTAACAAGAACTGATATAACAAATAGAACAATTTACACTATTGAAGGTAATACCAATAATCAATGTGCCGAAAGAATGTATTCGCTTGATGATGCTCAAGTTATGGGGTATGGCACTCCAAAATATTAGTTGAAAAAAATCGAAATATGTTATATAACAATAAATGAAAGGAAAAATATTATGAAGATTAATAAATTTGATGTAGTAGAACTAAATAATGGAAATAAAGCTTCAATTTTAGATATACGAAATAGAGATTATTATGCTGAAATAGTAAATCCAAATAATGGTATAACTATTGAACATAGAACAATAAAGGAAAATGAGATAAAAAATATAATTTTCACAAAGAATAAATAATAAATATAAGGTACTAATTACTCTAATTGAGTGGTTAGTACCTTTATTTTTTTTGACATTTTTTTGAAAAACTGATAAATTTAATCAAAGTTATGATATAATAGGAAAAAATCAATTTGGAAGTGATGAGAGTGACAGAAAAAGAGTTGAAAGCATTTACTATAAACTTTATAGCGAAAAAAGAAAAAGAGAATGAAAATTATATAAGATATTCGTATTATGAATTAAAAGTAAAAAACAATCTAACTGAAAAAGAAATTGATGAAGTGTTAAGAGTGAGCCGAGATTATTTTGAAAATAAAGAATATAAGGTTTATTTTACTAATACAGAATTTGAATATCAAAATGCTAAAAGAAAAGTAGAATCAAATGAACTAATGATAGCAATAAAATGGTAGAAGAAAAGGAAGTTGAAGAATGGAAGAAAAATATAATAAACAATCAATAAATAGATTTGATTTTATTACTGAAGAAAAAATAAATACATTAAAACAAAATGATGTAAAAACATTAGGAGAATTAGCTAATAAAACAAGAACTAACTTAAAAGAGTATGGTTTTGAAAATTTTGAAATAAATAAAATTGATATTGAATTGCAACTTTTAGGTTTGAATTTAAAAGGTAGAAATTAAATATTAAATAGTTAGACAAATAGTAAGTGTGCGCCCAGCAAAGGGTAAGTAATCTAACGGGTGGAAATCCCGTCTGGCTAAGGTCTAACCAAACCACCAGTAGCGAGTTTTGTGCTTATGACAGTAATGTTATGAGTAAAGCGTAAACAGCGAGAAAGTAGGGTTAAAAGGCAATTCAGCCCCGAAATGTTACCAATTAAAAGGCAAACGTGCTACTTACCACGGAATGCAACATTTGAATAATCGTTAAGGTGAGATTATTCAAGCTTTTACGGGGTCATTAGAGCCAATCATATTTTACATAGTGATTACTTTATCAACTGGGGAGAGCCTAATATTTCTTGTAGTAATACAAGTATGGCAAACAACAATAAAACGGAGAATGTCAAAAGAATATTAGGCAGTCGGATAAGCTTATAGTAGTGAGGAAGTTTCTGTAATGGAAATGGAGCGAAGGGGCTTACGTAATAACGGTCTTGACTACGGAAACATTATCTGTACTCAGGGACAGGAGGAATAATGGAAACAAAACTAGCAAGAATAGCAGACAAATCAAGAAATGAAAAACGACCAATATTTACATCATTGTATCATTTAATAAATGAAGACTTATTAAAACAATGTCATAAAGAATTAGATGGTAGCAAAGCAGAAGGAATAGACAACGTAAACAAGAAAGAGTATGCAGAAAACTTAGAAGAAAATATCAAAGACCTAGTAATAAGATTAAAGAATAAAGCATATAAACCAGCGCCAGCCCTTAGGGTATATATACCAAAAGATAACGGTAAAATGCGACCACTAGGAATATCAATATATGAAGACAAAATAGTACAATTAGCATTAAAGAAAATACTAGAAGCAATATATGAGCCAAAATTTCAAGATAATATGTATGGTTTCAGAGCAAATAACAGTTGTCACAAGGCAATAAAATATGTGCATAAAAGTATATCAACAACAAGAATAAACTACATAGTAGATGCAGATATAAAAGGTTTCTTTGACCATATAGACCATGACTGGATGATAAAGTTCATAGAATACAACATAAAAGACCCAAATATTATAGGCTTAATTAAGAAATATCTAAAAGCAGGAATAATGGACAAGGGGAAATATGTAGAAACAGAAGAAGGCTCAGCACAAGGAAATATAATAAGTCCAGTATTAGCAAAAATATATATGCATTTTGTATTAGTATTATGGTATAAAGAAATAATTGAAAAGAGAGCAGAGGGAGAAAAATTTCTAGTAGTATATGCAGATGACTTTATTGCAGGTTTTCAATATAAAAGAGAGGCAGAAGCATATTATGAAGCATTAAAGAAAAGAATGAGTAAATTTGGTTTAGAATTGGAAAGTAGCAAAAGTAAAATAATTGAATTTGGTAGATATGCAGAACAAGATAGAAAAGCAAGAGGAGAAGGAAAACCAGAAACATTTGATTTTCTGGGATTTACATTTTATTGTAGTAGAACAAGAAAGGGTTTCTTTTGTGTGAAAGTAAAGACGAGTAAAAAGAAATTTAAGCAGAAAATAAAAGCAATGAAATTATGGCTATATGCTAACAGAGATATAAAGACTAAAGATTTAATGGATAAATTAAAAATTAAACTTTTAGGACACTATCGTTACTATGGAATTTCACATAATAGCGACATGATAGGAACTTTTAGACATAGAACATTAGAATATTTATTTAAAATATTAAATAGAAGAAGTAATAAAAGAAGTTACAATTGGATAGGCTTCAATGAAATGTTAAGATACTATAAGCTACCATACCCAAAGATATACTTTAGCTTATTTGATTAAAAAGTGAATGTTATTACGAAGAGCCGTATGCGGGAAAACTGCACGTACGGTTCTGAATAGGGGCTTGTGTCGTGAGGCACTTGTCTACTAAACTGTCGATGAGAAAGATTTTTGAAATTGAAATGATATTTTGTTATTGTAACTTGAAAAACTACATACTCAATGCTTTTCACAGTTTATATTTTCTGATAACATTTAAAGAATTAATATGTTATAATGATAAAAAAGAAAAATTAAAAATATTAGGAGGTAACAAGTGAATAATAAAACAAACTATTTAGTAGGTTTTAATGCAATGCGATTTGAATTGAAAGAGATACATTTTATAAAAAGTTCTAAATCTGAAATCGAGAATAAATGCAATAACGCAATACAACAATATGACTTTTCAGATTATAATAATGGAGGATATATTAAAGGGTGGATAGAACGAGAAGGATTGAACAATATACTTTATATAGCAAGTCCTAATGTAATAAATTTACCAACAGATAGCGCAAATTTATTTCGCAATTCAGAGAGCCAAATATTTAACTTAAAATATTTAGAAAAGATTGAATTTGATAACATTAATACTTCAAATGTTACTGATATGAGTTTTATGTTTTTTGACTTAGAAAATATAACAAAGCTTGATTTAAGTATGTTTGATACAAGCAATGTAACCGATATGGAAGATATGTTTGGCTGTTGTTACAAATTGCAAGAAATAAAGCTAGAGTCATTTAATACACAAAAACTTACAAATATGTGTGAAATGTTTTTTGAATGTAAAAGTATAGAAAAATTATCATTAAAACACTTTGATACTACTAATGTAGAAGATTTTGAGTTGACTTTTGGATATATGGAAAATATAAAAGAATTAGATTTATCTAGTTTTAGAACAACTGGTGATATATGTACAACATATAGAATGTTTAAAGACTGTAATAATTTAGAAAAAATAGATATTAGGCAATTTATTTTTGATAATGTATTAGAAGACGATTATTATAGTATAAAGAATAATACTCTTCCAAAATATTATGAGATGTTTAGAGGGATACCTAGTGATGCTAGAATATATGTAAAAAGCAATAAAGACAAAGAGCAAGTAAAAATAATAGGAATGGGATTGATAGAAGATAAAAATATAATTGTAAAGAAATAATAAGGCTAATGTCAGCGACAACTTATTAGTGCTATTTTATAAGAGGAGGTAAAAATTTATGAAATTTGAAGAAGCAA
>CAOKHI010000059.1 GCA_948468275.1 uncultured Clostridium sp.
GGGCTGTCGGGTCTTCATTACAAAATAAAATATATTACTTAGTCTTTGCTACTTACTGCTATTGTCTGTGAATAGTAACAGATATTTACATGTCTTCTTAGCAACTTAGCTTATAATTATAAATTAATATATATTTATTACTTTTACTATTTTTTAACTAAAACATTAATCAATAGTTACCTGTGAAACTATAATCTCTTTCCCTATTTTCCCTATATATCAAGATTTTTTACGTATTTTGCATTTTCTTCTATGAATTGTCTTCGTGGTGCTATTTCATCTCCCATTAATATAGTAAATATCTCATCAGCTTTTATTGCATCATCTAATTTTACTTTTATTAAAACTCTTCTTTCTGGATCCATTGTTGTTTCCCAAAGTTGTTCTGGATTCATTTCTCCTAAACCTTTGTATCTTTGTATTCCTATTCCATCTCTTCCTATTTCTTTTATAGCTTTTTCCATTTCTTCATCTGTATAGCAATATAAATCTTTCATTCCTTTTTTAGATATTTTATATAATGGTGGTTGAGCAAGATATACATTTCCATTTTCTATTAGTGGTCGCATATATCTAAAGAAAAATGTTAGGAGTAATGTTCTAATATGTGCCCCATCAACATCTGCATCTGCCATTATTATTACTTTTCCATATCTTATTTTTGTTATATCAAAATCTGAACCAATACCTGCTCCTACTGCTAATATAACAGGTTGTAACTTATCATTATTATATATTTTGTCTGCTCTTGATTTTTCTACATTAAGCATTTTTCCCCATAATGGTAATATTGCTTGGAATTTTCTATCTCTTCCTTGTTTTGCACTTCCTCCTGCTGAATCCCCTTCAACTATATATACTTCACATTCTTCTGCATTTTTACTACTACAATCTGCTAGTTTTCCTGGTAATGTTGATGTTTCTAATGCGCTTTTTCTTCTTACAAGTTCTCTTGCTTTTCTTGCTGCTTCTCTTGCACGAGATGCACTAACACATTTTTCTAAAATTGCTTTTGCAACTGATGGATTTTCTTCTAAGAAGTTTGATAATGCTTCATTTACCATACTTTGAACTACACCTGTTACTTCACTATTTCCTAACTTCGTTTTTGTTTGACCTTCAAATTGTGGTTCTTTAACTTTTACAGATACTACAGCCGTTATTCCTTCTCTTATATCTTCTCCTTGTAGATTTGAATCTTTTTCTTTTAGTATATTATGACTTCTCGCATAATCATTAAATACTTTTGTTAGTGCTCTTTTAAATCCTTCTAAATGAGTTCCACCTTCTAATGTATTTATATTATTAACAAATGTATATATGTTTTCTGAATATGCTGATGTATATTGTATTGATATTTCTACAGGAACATCTCCTTGTTTTTCTATATATATTGGTGATGGATGTAATTTTTCTTTGTTTTTATTTAAGTATTCTACAAATGAAACCAATCCACCTTCATAGCAAAAATCGCCTTTTTTTGGTGTTTCTTCTCTTAAATCTTCTATTGTTATTCTTAATCCTTTTGTTAAAAATGCCATTTCCCTAAATCTATTTTCTAATACCTCAAACTCATATTGTAGTGTTTCAAAAATAGTATCATCTGCTAAAAATCTAACAGTGGTACCTGTTTTATCAGATTGCCCAACTTTTTCTAATGGTTTTACAGTTTTTCCTTTTTCAAAAGACATTTGATATATTCCACCATCTCTTTGTATTGTAACTTCTGTCCATTGTGATAATGCATTTACAACAGATGATCCAACTCCATGAAGTCCACCAGATACTTTGTAACCACTATCTCCTCCAAATTTTCCACCTGCATGTAAAACAGTATATACTGTTTCTGCTGCAGATATTCCTGTTTTTGGATGTATATCTACAGGTATTCCTCTACCATCATCTTCTACTGATATAATATTACCTGGTTCTATTTTTACATATATATTTTTACAATATCCTGCTAATGCTTCATCTACTGCATTGTCTACAATTTCATATACTAAATGGTGTAATCCTCTTACGGAAACACTACCTATATACATTCCTGGTCTTTTTCTAACTGCCTCTAAACCTTCTAATACTTGAATTTGGTCTGCTCCATATTCATGTTCAAATTTTTCCATTTGTATTTCTCCTCCTCCATAAAGCTCCTATTAAACTTTCCCTAGTACTTTATCACATAATCTTTTTTTTGACAAGATATAAATTTATTTTTTTATCTTTTTTGCAAAGTAATAGATGAAATCCCTGAATAATACGCTTTTGTTACACCTTCATCTTCTATTAATATCATACTTTTAGGTTCTTTTTCTGAAAAATCACTTTTTTGTATATAAACATTTGCTAAGAATTCTTCAAAAACTTTTCCTTTATTTATCTTCTCTAAATTAAAAATAGCGATAATCTTATCTTTTCTAATAATAACATCATTTCCAATATGCAAATACATACTATCTCCAATCTAAACATTATACACATTTCCATTATTTACACTATAAGTTTTGCACATTTTATTACAAATTGTGAATTTCTCTGTACATGTTATTAGAATTTGTGTATTACTTATATTTTCCAAAAAATTATTCCTTCTTTTACTATCTAATTCAGACATAAAATCATCTAATAATAATATCGGATACTCTCCTATTTCATCTCTTACAATCTCTAGTTCCGTAAGCTTAAGCGATAATATAACTGTCCTGTTTTGCCCTTGGGAACCATATACATTTACTTGTGTGCCATTAATATTTACTGTAAAATCATCTCTATGAATCCCTTTTGTAGTATAACCTTTTAATATATCTGTATTCCACGACTTTTTTAAATCTTCTAAAAACTTTTCTCTATTTTTGAAATCTGTTATATAATCAAGTTCTATAACTTCTTTGTCTTGTGTAATATTAGAATGAATAAGATTAATCTTTGACTTTATTTTTTCTATAAATTCATTCCTATATTCATGTACACTTTGTGCATAATCTGCTAACTTCTCATCCCAAATTTCTAAAAGTTGCTTATCTTTGTTTTCATGTTTAATCTGTCTTAAATAATTATTCCTTTGCTCTAATGTTTTAAGATACATATTTAAACAATATACATATTTGGGCCTTAGTTGACTAATCATAATATTTAAAAATTTTCTTCTTCTTGCTGGACCACTTTTTAGTATTTCTATATCTTCTGGACTAAACATTACTATATTTATATTTCCTAAAATATCGCTTAATTTTTTTTGTTTTATATCATTTATGAAAATGTTTTTCTTGTCGTCTAATTCTATTTTTATCTTTCCTTGTCTATCCTTTTTTTGATATTCTAATTCTATTATAGCTTTGTTACTTTGTAATTTTATTAGTTCTTTATCTTTTTTAGCTCTAAAAGATTTTCCTACGGAAGCAACGAATACAGCTTCTAATATGTTTGTTTTTCCTTGTGCATTATCTCCAAAAAATATATTTATTTCCTCATCTAAAAGAATTTCTTGATTCAAATAATTTCTAAAGTTATCCACCTTTATTTTTTTTATGTACATATTCTACTCCAAATTACTCTTTTAATCTTATTGGTAAAATCATATATGTATAATCTTCATTATCTATTGGTCTTATTATACAAGGTGAAATATTAGATCCAAAATCTACAAACACTTCTTCATCATCTATAACTTTTAATGCATCTAAGAAATATTTTGGGTTAAATCCTGCTTCTAAATTCTTTCCTTCTGTTGAAACATATAATTCTTCCTTAGCATCTCCTGTTTGATTTGTACAAGAAATTGTTACTTTTCCTATATCTATTAAAACTTTAACAGGATATTTCTTTTCTTTTTCTGTTGTTGATGCTGATATTAAACTAATTCTTTCAAAACAATCTTGCAAGTTATTTTTATTAGTACGTATTCTTGTTTCCCAATTTTGAGGTATAACATTTGAATAATTTAAAAATTCTCCATCTAACAATCTTGTAACTACTTTACAATTATCCATTTCAAATAATGCTTGATTTTTAGAAACTCCTATTTTTATTGTATCAAATGAATCTAATATAATTTTGTTTACTTCATTTAAAGTTTTCCCTGGAATTACAGCACTAAAATCATTTGTTTTCTCTTTTAAAATTGTACTATTCCATGCTAACCTAAACCCATCTACTGCAACAACATTTAATTTGTTTTCTATTGTTTGAAATAAACAACCTGTAAAAATTGGTCTATTTTCTTCTATACTAACTGCAAAAATAGTTTTTCTAATCATACTTTTTAATGTATTTTGTTCTATTTGTATTGAATTTTCTACACTTATTTTTGGAAGTTCTGGAAATTCTTCAGGATTCATTGTAGCTAATTTATATAATGAACCTTCACATTCTATAACTAATAAATTCTTTTCATTTAATGTAATATTAATTTGTGTATCTGGAAGTTTTCTAATTATTTCACTAAACATTATAGCATTTACTACGGTACTTCCTTGAACTTCTATTTCAGCTTCCATTAAATATTCAATTCCTATTTCTAAATCATATGTTGTAAATTTTATTTCATTATCATTTGTTTGGATTAGTATGCCTTCTAATATAGGCATGGTTGTTTTTGAAGCTACCGCTTTTATTACGGAATTAAGAGCTTTAAGGATTTTATCCTTTTCACAAACAATTTTCATTTTTCTCTCCCCTTTAAAATTATATTAATATTTTTAGTAGTAATAGTATTAGGTGGTGTGGATTTTGTGTAAAAGTTAATAAAGTACATATCCCCCTAAGTGTTTTTGTGTGGATAAAAATGTTAAAAAACATTAAACATATCCACATTGAAATTTTAAAAATGTTAATTATTTAGTTTTTCACATCTTTTTAACATGTTATAAACATATGAATGTGAATAACCAATATATTGCTTCCGTAAGAACTATTTGATGTTACTTTTTCAAACGGAAGTTTTACAAAACATAATTTTTATAAAATCGTTATAAACATTTATATATAAATTAGTTTGAATTTAAAATAATGTTTTTCACACTATCCACAATTAGTTTTGTATTTCCACCTTCTTTAATTTCTTTTTCTATTTTTTTACAAGCATGCATTACAGTTGTGTGATCTCTTTTTCCAAAGCTCTCCCCTATTTTTGCAAGTTGCATTTGAGCTATATCTCTACAAAGAAACATTGCTATTTGACGTGGATATGCTAAGTCGTTTGAACGTTTTGAGCTTTTTAAATCTTTTGCACTTAAGTTAAAATATTTTGCTACAGTTTCTTGTATATATTCAGGTGAAACTATTTTTTCTTTTTGTGAAACTACATCATTTATAGCTTTTTCAGCCATTTCCATGGTTAGAGGTGTATTAGTTAATGATGCTGTTGCTATCATTTTATTTAAAACTCCCTCGAGTTCCCTAATGTTTGTATCTATTTTTGTTGCAATATTTGAAAGTATCAAATCATCAATTACTATATCATCTTGTTGAGCTTTTTTTCTAAGAATAGCTAAACGTGTTTCATAGTCTGGATTAGAAATATCTGCAATAAGTCCCCATTCAAATCTAGATTTTAACCTATCTTCTAATAATTTTATTTCTTTAGGTGGTCTATCACTAGATAAAATAATTTGTTTTCCATTTTCATGTAAAGTATTAAAAGTGTGGAAAAATTCTTCTTGTATTCTTTCTTTTCCAGCAATAAATTGAATATCATCTATTAAAAGTATATCAACATTTCTATATTTATTTCTAAAAGGTTCATTTTTATTATCTTTTATTGCATTGATTAATTGATTAGTAAATTTTTCAGATGTTACATATAATACATTTGATTCTTTATTATTTCTTATAACTTCATTTCCAATAGCATGCATAAGATGTGTTTTTCCAAGACCAACACCACCATATAAAAATAGTGGATTATAAGAAGTTGCAGGAGCTTCAGCAACAGCAAGTGCAGCAGCATGAGCAAATCTATTATTATTTCCTACAACAAAAGTATCAAAAGTATATTTTGGATTTAGACATGCGTTTGAAGAACTAGGCATTGTATCAATTGTACTATTTGCACTGTTTTCAGAAGATTCTTCTGAATCAGCTTCTATAATAAACTTTACTTCACATTCAGAATTTGTAACATACTTAAAAGTATTTAAGACTAAATCACCATATCTATTTTCAATAGAATCTTTTTGGAATGTGGAAGTTGCTTTTAATATATATGTATTTCCTACTTTTGAATCTATTTCCAAATTTTTAAACCATGTATCATAAGATATTTTAGTCATTTCGTCTTTTAATAGTTCTTTTGCCTTTTTTAGAATTTCATTTAATTCACTTTGCATTGTTAATTCATTCCTTCCACATTTGTTTATGTTTATTTTTAGGTATTTTCAAAAAATAAAAAGACAACTTATCCACATACTTATCCACAAATGTTGATAACTTTTTATAAATATGTGTATTAAAGTTTTCTTTTGTATATTAAGATTAATAAATCTATATTGTACAAACTATAATATCAAAAAAAGTAGAAATAAGTCAATACAATTGTGGAAAATTATTAAAAAAATGTGGATAAGTTATTACTATTCACAGACAATAGCAGTAAGTAGCGAAGACTAAGTAATATATTTTATTTTGTAATGAAGACCCGACAGCCCATTGAGGCGGGGGAATACCCGTGAGCTTGGAGGGCGAAATGAAAAAATAAAATATATTACTTAGCCGTAGCGGATTTTATTATATATGCTGTGAACTGTAACGATAAGTTTTTTAAAATTACAATAACACATGGTAGATAGGGAAGACAGATACTATTAAAGTAATAAAAATATGTAGGGGAGATTAATAACCAAACATTAGTAACTTATTCAAATAAAAATGTAGGAGAGTATTGATAATGTAAGAACTTAATTAAAAAAATTGATAGATATTACATAGAAAGATTTTTGGGAGGAACTGCAAATTATTAATATAATGAATTGGTTGTTAATTTAATCAAAAAGATTTTTACTTAAAAAAATCTTTAACATAAAATAAGTTAAAATAAATCTATTAAAGTATATTTTTTGTAATAAAAAAATTTTTTAATTTAACACAATAATAAAAAAGAAAGGAATAGGGGAGAGAACAAAAAAATTTGAATAAATTTACAAAGGGTATAATATTTTTTTGACAATTAAAATTAAAGTTTACTTAT
>CAOKHI010000060.1 GCA_948468275.1 uncultured Clostridium sp.
AAAGCCATTTACACATTCACAAAGATATGCAGTATATCTTATTAAAAGAAAGGGCAAACTATATTCTTACATAAAAAATGATGAAGTTATACAAGATAATTATTCTAATAAATATGAAGAACTAGGAAATTCAGCAGATATTGACCTACTAAAGAAACTAAAAGAAGAAGGTATGCTTATATCTATGGTTAATACTCATAAAAGCAATGATATATCAAGTATTTGCTATGCTATATTAGAAGAATTATCAAAAACAGATAACTACCCTATAAAAAAATGTCAAAACTGTGGTATGTATTTTATTCCGAATTCAAGACTAGATGAGATTTACTGTGATTATCCAAAAGAAAACGGAAAAACTTGTAGAGAACAAGGGGCGATACTTTCATATAACAAGAGATTACAAGAAAAATCAGCATATACAGAGTATAGAAAAACATATCAACAAAAATTTGGAATTGTTAATAAAAACAAGGAAGATAAAAAACTAAAGAAAGAATTTGAAACTTGGAAAAAACAAGCTAAAGAAAAAATTACAAAACTAAAACACGGAGAACTTACTGAAGATGAGGTTTACAAGTGGTTACAAGAAAATAAGTAATAATGCAAAAATATTGTCAATAAAATGTAGTAAAATTTTAGTTTTAATGGTATAATAATAATGTATTGAAAGCGAGGAAGTTTATGAATAATATAGATTTAATGAATTATTGGATTGAAGGTGCTGATGAAGATTATAATGTAATGCTTGATTTAAAAGAGAAAAATAGAAATACATATTGTCTATTTTTTGGACAAATGGTTATAGAGAAACTATTAAAGGCGCTTTATGCAAAAAATAATAAAGGAGGTCCTTATGCTCCAAAAACTCACGATTTATTATATTTAGCAGAAAAATTGAATTTAGAATTAACAGAAGAACAAGAAGTAACTTTAAATGAAATAACAACATTTAATTTAAGTACAAGATATGATGATTATAAAAGGGCATTTTATAATAAATGCACAGATGAATATACACAAGAACAAATAAATAAAATTAAGGAGGTAAAAGCATGGTTAGAAATAATGTTAAAGTAGAAATAAACAAAGAAATAGCAGAAATAGTAGATAAATATATTGCCGTTGTAAAAGAAAACTATGATGTGGTAGCAATAATATTATTTGGATCTTATGCAAAAGGAACAGAACATAAAGATAGCGATATTGATATAGCAGTAATTACAGATGATATAAAAACAGACACATTTGATGAAGAAGTAAAATTAATGATATTAAGAAAAGGAATAGATTATAGAATAGAGCCACATATTATAACAGTTGCAGATTATGAAAATGATGAAACGCCTTTTGTAGTAGAAGTAAAAAATACAGGAATAAAGGTTGCATAACATAAATGGGCACACATAATAGCAGTTATGTGTGTTTTTATATATATTTGTACTATTAAAAAATTTATTTAACAGTTATATAATAATAATGTTAAAAGCACAAAAGAGAAATCCGCCAGTAATACCGACGGAATCTCCTTTGAAAATTGCTCCTTTTCAAAAGTGAATAGTGTTAAGCCAGTTTGTAAACTGTTGCAACAATTCTTGGAAAGCTTCATTGTACTCATTCCAGAACTCACTCCAGTGACCAGTAAAGAATGAATATATTCCATTGAGTCCAGCTTTAACTGCAAACTCTCCAAACTGAAGCCAGCCATCATACCAACCGTAAATAACGGGAAATCTTTCAGGAAAGTCAGGATAGAAATAACTAGCAACTACATTGAGTATTACCCCAATAATCATTAATCTAGTGATATTCCTAGTAACCCTATCAAATCCCCTGATTAATCTCCGAACGCCCTGCTCAACATTCTCCTCGACCTGCTCATGGTTGTTGCTCCACCAAGTTCTAATGCGATTAATCTGTGCCAAAAGCCAATTCATGATTGTATTCATCTTTTTTTTCCTCCTATTAAATAATAATAGCTAAAACAATGACTACTACAACTATTGCCAACAAATTGCTAACCAAGGCATTAATACCAATCTGATTGAAAGTCCGTCTACTTCCATTAAATACACGAGGTATCATTCTGAAAATATTACGGATAATCCAACCAATTGCTGTAATAATGGTACGACAGATATAACCAATAGCTCGGAATATTCCTCCAACAACTGTTGAACCTAAATTGTTAGAGATTTTTATCCCAACTGCCCCGAAAAGCATAACAATCCCAGCCAAGGTAATAACAATTACCATTACTGGCTCGATAAGAGCTTGAGCATAAGCTCCGATTTGTGGCAAAGCCACGTTCATAATGAAAAGGTACAGTGCAATCAACATAGTTTTTCCTCCTAAAAAATTATTTTTGACCTGTTGATATATCAATTGAAAAACGGAGTAAATGCATGTTTTTCAATCTTTATTATACCATATTTACATAAAAAATGCAAATTTTGTGTTAATGTTCCAAATACCATTCTTTTTCTCTTTCTTCGTGTTTTAGTTGCTTTACTGGGTCAATAAAAGTATGTGTTTCTTCTTCAAACTTTCTAACTAATTCTTTAGATTCGCCAATGCCAAATTTATGACAAATCCAAACTATAAATTTATCAACAGTTTCATAAAATTTATCTATAATTTTGTGTAAATGGGTATTTTCTTTTTCTAAAGACTTAATTTTACTTTTATATTTCCATTCAATATCAAATTCTTTTTCCTTATATTCTGCTTTAATATTGTTTACTTGATTATGAAGTTCTTTATTATCAGCAATTATAGAATTTCTTTCTTTTTGGTACTTTTGAGCCTCATCAATAATATTAGCTTGTCTTGATAACTTTTCTTGTAAAGTAACATTAGCTTGATATAATTTCTCAATAACTTCATCTTTTGGCTTTATAATTTCTTCTAAAATCTTTTCATCTCTATTGAAAGATAACCTTTTAAAGTCTTTTATATCTGGTACTTCTGGAAGTTCTAATTTAATATTTTTTAGTGTTTTCTTTGTATTTTCAAAATTAGTTATTTGCTTAAATTCCTTTAAATCTAAATGTTGTCTGTTAGTTTCTTCTTTTGGCAAACCTCTTTCTAGTTTGAAATTATGTGATACCATATAATCATAAAAAGCATTTTGTAATCTTCTGTAACTGTCTTTTTCTTTCCAAAACTCACTACAAGCTAATTTATCAATATCATTTCCGTTTTTATCTTTCTTGTGAACAACAGGCAAAAAAATTAAGTGCAAATGTGGAGTTTCCTCATCATTATGCACTTGTGCAGATAAAATATATTGTTCGCCTAAATCTTTATATTCAGTTACAAATTGATATGCTGTTTCAAAATATCTTTTTGTTTCTTCTTGACCTATTTCTTCAAAAAATTGCTTGTCAGATGTTATTATATATTCACAAGCAATATTACTTACAGTCTTAATTTGACCTTTTAAATCATATTCTTTTCTTATTCTGTCAAATTCCTTTTCATAACTATATTTTGGAGATTTTAAAGCATAATTCAAATATGATTTTTCCCTATCAATATTTTTATTAGAATAATTTTGATTTCTTCTTTCATTATGTCTAAAGATTCCTTTTAGATTTTCTCTTTTGTACTTTGTATTTCTTATTATTGCATAACTCATTTTTTTCCTCCTTGCTTGTGCTAATGTACACGAATAAATTTTCTTAATTTTGCTCTATCTGAAATTGTGTTGTAACACACTACAAGACTTTTTTAGCCTAGTGCAAAAAAGTCTTCGTGTGGCAGGGAAAATTTTATTTTCCCCACACCCCTTTGCCTAAAAAATACAATTGCATTTTTTAGGTTTTAACTAAATTTGCATTCTGCAATTTAGTTAAAATTAAAGCCAACCATAGTAGAAACCAGAGTGAAAGAGCGAAGTAGAATTAGGTGTAATAATCCCTTATGTTAAATAAAGAATTATTACACCTATATTTTAGAAACCGTCGGTCAGTCGCTTTGTTTCATAGGTAGTCTAGTAAGTAACCAGTAGTTACTGTAATTGCTGATATATTTACATATCTTGTTCATACTTGCCCAAACTTTTTACAATTACAAATCCATTTCAAGTTTTGCCTCCCAAACTCTTTTATTATTGTGAGTCTATCGTTGTAAAATCTCACTCACGCACTTTGTACCAATAGACCGTTAGTACGAATACGAATGAACTTTATAGCATCGGCTCATCACACCAAACACTTTTTAAGAGGTGTTGCATTTCTCTTTTGAACACAAAAAAACTACTCATAGTTGTAAAACTACAAGTAGCTGATTTATTCCTATTCAATTAAACCTCAAAATCAGTTTTAGGGCATTTTTATTTCAAAGTAGAATAACTTTAAGTTTATTATTTTTAAGAGTTCATATTTTGAATTATAGTCGAAGTCTTACTAATGCCATAATTTTTAAATTCGTCATAAGAGAATGTCAAGCTAGCGAAAGTTAGTCGGTAAAAAATACCTGACACTTTCGAGAACAAATACAATTTGTTCTTTATAATTATGCTTCGTTTCACTAGCATAATTTTTAAACTAAAAATAATTAAAAAAATTTGAATAAAAATGCTGACAATTAAAAAAGAGCACGTTACAATATCAATAATAAAATTTTAGATGTAGGGATTAGTTATGGATAATTGTAACAATGAAAAAAGCACAGTATTGAATGTACTATTTGCAAGTAGAGAGGAAAATATTTGTGTTATAACAAAGGAGGATAAAAAGAGAATTAAAGAATCAATAATTAATGCAAAGAAATTAGAACCAACTGTGATATTTAATATCAGACGAGGTATGATAGTTGAAAAAGGATGAAAGGCAGAGTGTTAATTACTCTGTTATTGTACTAATAAAATCGCGGCGTGCCGCAAAAGATAAGGAGAAAATAAATTATGTATAAGATTTGTAACCTTTTTGCAGGTGTTGGAGGAATAGATTTAGGATTTTTAGAAACGAATAAATGTGAGATAGCATATGCTAATGAATTTGATAAATATGCAGTAGAAACTTACGAAAAAAATTTCTAGAATAAAGTAGATTGTAGAGATATTCATAATGTTAAAGTAAGTGATATACCAGATTTTGATATAATGGTGGGGGGATTTCCTTGTACTTCCTTTTCAGTAGCAGGTGAACTAACCATATAAAAAATTGAAAAGTATTATTCATAGCAAATAAAATTTGCTTTTTCAAATTATACTTTGTTTCTGCTTAGAGTAATTTTTATCTTAGCTATTATTGTAAAACATATAAAAATATGATAATATTTAAAATAGATAAATAAAATATAGATATTATAAAATGATTTATTATAAAGTAAAGAAAGTGAGATGATAAATTTGAAAATATATCATGGTAGCACAGTTATTGTTAAAAAGCCAAGTACAGACATAGAACAAGCAAAAAGATGGACAAAAATAAAAAAAGGAAGAATGCAAGAAGAGAATAAAGATGATAAAATAAAAAGATATATTAATATTTATGAATATACAGAAAATAAAAATCTTAATATATTAAATTTTGAAGAAGCAACAGAACAATGGCTTGATTTTGTATATAGAAATAGAAAAAGTAGAGAACTATTACATGATTATGATATTGTAAAAGGTCCAGTAGCTGATGATAACTTATTTGCTACATTAAGATTATATGAAAGAAATTATACATCTAAAGAAGATACTATAAGAGCATTAAAAACATATAAACTAGTAAATCTAATTTCATTTCATACATCTAAAGCAATAGACACCATTAAATATATAGAAACAAAGGAGGTTGAAGAAAATGAATAATAATAAAACATTAGAAAACATGTTATGGATATTTATACCAAACATAGCAAAAATGATATCAAATAGAAAAGGTATAAGTCTAAAAAAAGCAGATGAATTTATATATAAGTCAAGTATATATAAAAAATTGGAAAATAAAGATAGCAAAATGTGGTATTATTCTGATGAAACATTGGCAGACTTTTTTATAAATGAATATGAAAAAAATGAGTTATATGGGGTGTAGTATGGAAGAAGATATTGAATATAAAGCAAATGAATTTATTATTTTTTGTATAGAGATTTTCAAAGAAGAAAATAAACTTACAGGAAAAGAAGTATATGAATTATTTGAAAAATATGGAGTATTAAAGTATCTTCATGATGGTTATGATATGCTACATACACAAGGCGATGGATGGCTTATGAATGATATAAATGAATTTTTAAAGATTAGAGGATATAATTTAAAATAGAAATATTTATATTTTAAATTATTAAACTAGAAATTAGTAAAAACTGATTTCTAGTTATTTTTTTGGTGCAATTTTCCTAAAAATTATACCTTTTTAACTTTCAAGTTGCAGATACATTATTAAAAAGGCTTAAGAAATTTTATAAAATACAAAAGATCCATATACAATAAAAATGGATAATATGTATATAAATATGACATATTCTAAAAGTAATAAAACTTTTGAAAAGTGTATGTTAAACATTTTAAAACAAAAAAATAAAATAGAATAACATTTGTATTTGAACACGTTACAATATAGGCGAAAGAGGAAACTAATGTAAGGAAGAAAATCAAGTATTCTTCTATTGAAAATAATAGTATAAAGCATAAAATATGGTATGTAGAAAAGTAATAATAGATGGCAATGTTGACAACAGAATAGTTATAATAAAGATAAGCTATGTACGCCTAAGGATATAAGGTTTAAATGAAAAAAATGTTATATATTTGTAAAAAAGAATTAATATACCTGCAAAATGCTCAAAACATGAATATGCGTAAGCAAAAATATAAAATAATTATTTTATAATAAAGAATTTTTTCGTTAGTTCAAAACCATTGAAGGAGTAAGTATAAAAAGTCAT
>CAOKHI010000061.1 GCA_948468275.1 uncultured Clostridium sp.
TTTTGACCTTCTTGGTTTGTTATTTGTACTTTTTCTTCTCCTTCTTGCACTCTATCATATGTCATTGCTCTTGCTAGTTCTGCATTTTTTGCTATTTGTGGTTTTTTTTCATGGTTTAATAGTAATGCTCCAATTAATATGATTAATACAAGCATTACAGCTATTATCCCTATTTGGTATTTTTTTAGCTTTTGTTTTTTTATTTCCATTTCTTAAGCCTCCATGTAATTTATATATATATATATTATATTTATATATTACATTAGGCATTTTTCTTTGTAAATGGCTAATAAACCCAATTTTTCGTCAACACTTATTACTTATTAGGGCTTGTGTTTTTCTCTGTTCTTTTACATTTTTTAGTCTTTTTTGTCATCTTTTTGTATTATTTTTTATATTTATGTCATTTTTTTTAATATCTTTTTGTATGCATCGCATTTCCGTAAGCTTTTTGTATTATTTCTTTGATAAATGGATTTTATGAATTTCTTCTAATAGCTAGTAATTAGTAAACAGTTAAACATATTGTACTCATTCTTATTTGTAACATTATAAAAATGAGAACTTTTCGTTCTCATTTTTATGCTTTATTTCTATTATACAATTCCTCTAAATTATAGTTTTGTCTTTCTTTTTGTGTGAATATGTGGACTACTATATCTGAATAATCTAGTAATATCCACTCTGTATTGTATCCTTCTATTTTATTTGGATATATGTTTTCTTTTTTTAGTTCGATTTCTACATTATCTGCTAATGCTTTAATATGTGTGTTTGATGTACCACTTACTATTATAAAATAGTCTGCTATTGTTGTTTGTTCTTGTATGTCTAAAATTTTCATATCTAAAGCTTTTTTGTCTTCTAATAAAGTGGTTATTTTTCTTAATAATGAATTTTCCATCTTTTTACTCTTTCTTTTATTTATATTTAGATTTTTTGATGTTATTGTTCAAGTATTCTATTTTTTGAACATTAATTTATTGTTACAGTTCACAGAATATATAATAAAATCCGCTACGTCTAAGTAATATATTTTATTTTTTCATTTCGCCCTCCAAGCTCACGGGTATTCCCCCGCCTCAATGGGCTGTCGGGTCTTCATTACAAAATAAAATATATTACTTAGTCTTCGCTACTTACTGCTATTGTCTGTGAATAGTAACATTTTATTTTAGGGTTCATCTATAAACCTATTTTTTAACTGCTTTTTGTATTGTTTAGCATATAATAACTAAAGTTACTGTTTTTGTATGAAATTCTATGTGTATTTCTATTTTAGTTTGGAACAATGAAAATATCATAATTATAACTAAATATTATAGAATTTCTAACTTATTTTTAAAAATCTTTTCCTAATATTATTGTAAAATCCACATTTGAGTTATTCGCTTTTGAGGAAATTGTTCCAACTTTTAATGTTTCTTTTAATTCTTTTACAACTGTATCTTTTTGTGATGTTCTATTTATTATTGATGTTTTTGTAGTAACATTAGTATTCCCTTTTTTTACAACATTATAACCCTTTTCTTCTAATAATTTTGTGGCTTTGGTTAACTTACTAGAATTTCCAGAACCATTTAGTAATTCTATTTTTATCTTTGCTTGTTGTTTTGTTGATGAATCTATTGTATTTGTTGTAGTTGTGTTTGAAATGTTATTTGTGTTTTGTGTATTTTCTTCTACTACTGGATCTGAAAATAGTTCTTCTACCATTTGCTTTGCTTGTTTTTTATTTACTGTATATATCCATACTCCATTTGCAAGTTCTGGCGTTCCTGGTAATGTTCCTGTTTTTAGGTTGTCTGTATTAAAATTAACTGTATATGGTATATAGTCTTTTATTGTATCAAATTTTACATTTGTTTGTATATTGTTGAATGCTATTTGTGCTATTTGAGATATTTTTAAAATATTGCTTGGTTTTAATGTTTGTTTTAATGTTGCTGTTATAAATTCTCTTTGTGTTCTCATTCTACCTAAATCATTATCTCCATATTCTGTTGAATATGTTTCTCCATTATTTGAGTGTCTAAATCGTACTAGCCATTCTGCTTGTTGTCCATTTAATTTTTGATATCCTGCTTTTAGGTCTATGTGTAAATCTTGTGATGTATCATCATATTTCATATCTATTGGTACATCGAAGTCTACTCCTCCTATTGCATCTACTACTTGCCTTAATGCTTGTGTATCTACTACTATATAATTGTCTATTTCTAGTTGTAGTAATTCTTCTATGTTTTCTACCATTCCATCTATGTTTTCTCCATTTCTATAGACAGAATTAATTTTATAGCTTGCTGTTGCTTTTGCTTTATTTTTTCCTACATAGGTATCTCGTGGAATAGATAACATTGATGCTTGTTGATTTTTAGGGTCATATGAACATAACATTATTGTGTCTGCTAATTTATAGTCATCATATCCACTTATTCCTATTAATAGAAAGTTTATTTTATCTAAGTCTTTTAATGTATATTCGTCATGCCCCATTGCAGTTGCCATAAATCCTTGTAGTCCTCCTCCGTTTTTAGACATTTTATATAAAAATATACCTGCATATATAATTATTGCTATTAATGCAATTATTAATAACAATCTAAAAATTTTCCAACCTCTACTTTTTCTTTTTTTCTCTTTCTTTTCTTTCCTTATTTCTTTTTTATCTTGTCTTACTACTTTTTTATCTAATCTATTATTATTTCTACTAATCTTATCATTAGATTTTTCCAATATTTTCACCTCAAATATTATTATATTCATTAGTATAACAAAATTCGATTTAAATATCAATATTTGTTGAAAATAAAATAAAAGATTAAGGTTTTCTTAATCTTTTATTTTATGCCTTGTATCGATTCTATTGTAAAATATTTTCTTGAAGTATTATATATTAACACACAAATAAGTTTTACTATTTTACCTTATTTGTGTGTTTGTTTTCATAATTATTTTTTATTGTTTATATTTTTAACTTATTTAGTAAATTAGTTTTAGTATAATTTGTGTGGGTTTAAAATAATATCATTAGTATTAAATTATTGTTATATAATAGTTTTCCTATAAATGATGTATTTATTATTTCTAATATGCCTGTCTTATCTATCATAGGTAAAATTAGTGAAATTATTGCTAGTATTATTAGTATTATTAATAATCCCCTTAATATTCCATATATTATTCCACCAATTTCATTGAATTGTTTTACTACTGGTAATTCAGATACAGCCTCAAATAATACTTTTGCAAATATTAGTAGTACTCTTGTTATTATAAATAATCCTATCATTACTATTACATTTATGATATTTATACTTAAATCTCTTGCTACTGATTTTATTATTGCATCTTTTGATTGTTCTACTGTATTTTTAATAGATTCATTTACATAGTTAATTAATACCTCTGGTGCATCTAAATCCTTTTTGTCTATTACTCCTTGCTCTGTTATATTTGCTGATCCAAATTTTTCTATTATTGCATTTTCTATATTTTCATCTATAGTAGTTGTATTTATTACATATAATGTAACCGGCTTAAATAGAATTACTGTTATTAATATTGCTATAATAAATGATAAAATTTTAAATGCTACTCCTATTAATCCTTTTCTATATCCTAAATATGTACTTAGTAGTATTATACTAAGTATTACTACATCTATAATTATTCCCATTTTTCTTTGTATGATATTAAAATCATATACTCCTTTCCTCAAATTTTAATATATTATGCATTAATTTTCCTAATGCTCTATGTTAATCTACAAATTAATTATTTCTACTTTATCTTTATATACTATTCCTGCTACTTTATCTGAAATTACTATATTTTTTATTTCTTGTTCTGAAATATACCTTTTTACTAGCCAACCATTAGTATTTATAAAATGTACTTGGCTTCCTATATTTAGTGCTATATTATCTGTACTTGTATATACTTCTTTAATTGCACTTTTTAATGTATATACATTTTCTTTTTCTGTTTGCATATTCTTTATTACTACTTGTGTATTAGCAAATAACCCAGAGGATTTTTCTAATGTATATGCCACATAGTTATTTAATTCTACACTTGCAAATGTTACTTTGCTTTCTTCAAAATCGATGGTTTGTTTATCTTGTTCATCTTGTAATATATGTATACCTGTATCATATATGCACACTAATTTATTTTTATCTTGATATTTTATATTTTTTATTAAATCATTTGTATGTGCTTTGTATGTAAATATTACTGAATTTGATGGATCGTTTTGTGCTTTTTCAATTGATATTATTTTTATGTTTGATTGAATTAATGTTCCAGATGTATTTATTTCTGCAATACTTAAATATTTATTATCATTAGAAATATCTGAATCTATTGCTGTAGTTGTTGAAAAATATGTTTTAAATAACTCCTTTCCTGCTGGACTAAAGGTTATTATTACAGTTTTATAACTGCTTCCTGATACAATTACAGAAACATATCCATTTTTATTTACATTTATTCTTTGTATTTTCCCTTCTACTTCTTGTTGCCATAATTGGTTTTGTTCTGATATTAGATATATGTTTTGGCCATTCTTTTGAGCAACTACTAAAAACCTATTATTTGCTGCAAATATTGCATCATTTATTGCTATTTCATGTTCGAATTCTTTTTTTCCACTACTTGAATATGTAGTTAATTTATTTTTATTTAAAATAGCTACATATTTGCTATATGCATAAATCATTGGATTCTCATCTACATTTATTTCAACACTTGCAATATTATCTTGAGTTATTTCTTTTTTTAATATATTTCTATCAAAAAAAGTTCTAAAATTGATATTTCCTATATATAAAGCAATAACTAATATTAGTAACATTATAGACAATATTACTAATATTACCATTATCTTCTTTTTTGCCACATCTGTTATATTCATATTTATTTCATTCCTTATTAATATCAAATATGAATAAATTATAACAATATTTTTTTTATTTTACAATAGAATATTCAAATAATGAATAAGGGTTTATTATATATTAATCTTTGTCGTTTTTTGTCGAATTGTTTTACTTTACTTTTACTCACATATATGTTTTAATATGTTATATTAAATGTTCTAAATATTTATTTTCTTAAATATTTTTCCAACAAAACACAATATTGACAAGTTGCCAATATTATTTTATAATTAAAGAAAGAAGTGATTTTATGGTAGTATTTTCCTATCAGGATTAACTCTTATATTTCATATGCTATGGCTATTGATAAATGTACATCTACTGATAAACTACTTAATATTATTAACAAATTGTCTATTATATTAGACAACAATGAACACAAAAAATACACAAAACGTATAATTAAATATATTTTAAATGCACAATTTGATAAAGATACAACAGAAATGTTGTTAAATAAATTTAATGAAAGGAATGATGTTACTATGAAATATGTTTGGAACTATATTAAAGAAGATCAAGAAAGAATCGCCAAAGAATTACTTGCAAAAGGAACTTTGAATGGCAGACGTGAAGGTAAATTAGAAGGTAGACGTGAAGGAGCATTAGAATGTAAATCTAAATTTGTTAAAAACATGTTAAAAAATGGCGAAACTATTGAAAAAATTAGATTATATACTGGTGCTACTAAAAAAGAAATTGAAAAAATTCGTGATGAATTGGCTTTTTGTAATTAGGAAACTATTATTTATTGACTTATAAGAAAATATGGTAATTGGTAGCAGTGCTTAACCTTAATAGCTTCGAAATCATTTCTACTGTAAGGATAGTAGTTTTAATGTAAGTTATTTTTCTATGATGAACGATAGAAAGATATCAATAGAATATGTAAAAAAATTTTAATATAACATATAATGTAGATTAATCTCATTTGAGATTTTAGATCTCACATATATAAGTAACTTATATAGTTTAGTTGAGAAGTACTTTTACAAGATACTTCTCTTTTTAGTTGTCCTTAAGTTTATAAAAATTTAATGGCAGGATAAGGAAACTAGATCATTTCGAGAAAATATTTAGAAAGACACGTTTATAATAATATTAAATTTCAATAATATTCAGAATAAATGCATTTTATGTGTATTATTTATCGAAAAATACGCACTTACTTTGCTATAAATAAAGAGTATTAGAAAAAACCATAACTTAATATGTTATGGTCTTTTTCTTACTTAATGACATTGGGTGACGAGCATTTCTCATCTGTTATTTAATACCCTACTATTTATTAATCTAAAATTTCTTATTTTTTGTCTTACCCCTTTTAATGTTATTGTTTTTAATAATAATACAATTGCCTTTTACCATTAATAACCAACATTGTTGTTTAGCATTTTTTGTTAGTGTTAAATAGCCCTGTCCTTACTTATACATTATTTCTTGTTTTTTGGTTTTAATGCTTTTAATGTTATTGCTTCTATTAATAATAACATTGCCATTAGTAACCAACATATTTGTAACATTGTTTTTTCTCCTGTGCTTATTCCTATTATTGCTTCTGCTGAGCTTGTGTTGTTGTCGTCTTTTTCTTTGTAGTCTAAGTCGTTTTGTTGCCCTTCTAGGCTTACTGTGTTTTTCTTTGTTCCTAGGTTGTTTATTCCATTTTTCCATTTTAGTTCTATTGGGATTTCTATGCTTTCTCCTGGTTTTAGTTGTTTTTGTTCTGTTTTACTTACTATTTTATTTCCTTGTTTTTCCCAATTGTTTTTGTTTTTT
>CAOKHI010000062.1 GCA_948468275.1 uncultured Clostridium sp.
TATTAAAACCACAAAATCTACTAACTCTTTCATATTTTTAATCTCACTTTCAAATACTATTTCTAGTGATGATTGTATCATATCATTACATATAAATCAAACAAAAGAGAAAGCAAATTTAATTACTTTCTCCTGATTTAATAGTTTAATTATTACCAATTTTTTAATAGTTTCACTATGTGTTGTTAAAATTACCCACGCACCTCCTTGTGTTATACTCCCTTTATTGCAGTTATTGTCTTAAAAAATAAATTTAACTTTTGCTAAATTTCAATTTTTATATATTAAAAGTAATCTCAATTTTATTTTTGGAATATATTTCAATTTTGTTTATTATTTTCTTTAAAATTTCATTGTTTAAATAATTTCCATTTTTGAATTTGGTGATTATTTCTTTTATTGTGTTTTCTTCATGTGTATTTGTCTTAGTTTGATTAATTAGGTTCTCGAATTTTTCTATTTCTTCTTTTGCTTTTGCATATTCTATTTTAAATTGTTCTTTTGTTATATATTCTTCACATTTCTTTTGGTATAAAATTCTTTTTTTTCTTTCTAGTTTTTCTATTTCATTGTTATATTCTTTTATTTTTTTTATGTTTTTATTATTTTCCATACAATAGTAAATTAAGTCATTTACTTTTTTATTAATTTCAATTGAGTCCATTTTTTTAATAACTTGTTTTTTTATAATTTCGTTTAAATCTTGTTCTTTAATATGTATATTATTTTCACATTTCTTTTTATAAAACATACTACAATTAAATTTACTGCTTTTGTATAGAAATCTTTTTTTATCTGATGATTTGTATACTTTATATTGTAATTTTTTTTTGCAATGTCCACAATACAATAAATCTTGTAGTAAAAATTGATGTTTTGTTTTTGTTTTTACTTGTTTTTGTAATTTTATTTGTTGTACTTTATCATATTTTTCCTTTTCAATTATTGCTTCATGCGTATTGTATTTAATAATCCAAGTATCTCTATCTTTATTTTTCTTACAAGTTTTATTTATATAATTGGTTTTATACTTATTCATTATTGTATTTCCACAATAAAATGGATTTCTTAAAATATCATTTATTTGTTCTATACTCCATTTTTTAGTAGCATTTTTTAATTTCATATATCTACTAGGATTTTTTATTTTGTTATTGTTAAGATATTCTGCTATTTGACTACTTTTTTTCCCCTCTAAATACATGTTGTAAATTTTTCTTATATTATCTGCAACATCTTCATCTATAATTATTTTATGCTTATCATTTGCTTTCTTTTTATAACCATATGGAGCATAATGTTCTACAAATTGTCCTGCTTCTTTCATTGCATTTTTATTGGCTCTTATTTTTTTTGATATATCTGTAATATAATATTGATTTGCTATTCCTCTTAACATTATACTGTCATCAATTTCATATCTATCTCCACTATCTATGAACTCTGTTACAGATATAAATCTTATGTCATTATCTGGAAAAAATATTTCTGTATACCAACCTGTCTTATTTTTATTACGAGTTAATCTACTTATATCTTTTACTATTACCATATTGATGATTCTATGTGATATATCTAACATCATCTGGTTAAGTGCTGGTCTTTTATCTAATATTCCAGAATACCCATTATCTACATATTCCTTAATTATTTTGTAACCTCTTTTTATTGCATATTTAGTTGTAATTTCTCTTTGTGCTTCTATACTATTATTTTTCTCTTCATGTTCTTTTGATAGTCTTAAATATATTCCTGCTCTATATTCCTTCATGTTTAAGCCCCCAATTTAAAAACATTATAATTATAATATATGTATATTTGATTATAATTATCTATTTTAATATCATGTATTATTTCTGGTATTATTTCTTTAATAAATTCTTTTGTACTTAATATATTTTCTATTAACTCATTTATTTTATCTGCATTTATTGTTTTCTTTTGTTTTTCTAGAATTTCTAATTCTTTTTTTATTGTTTTCCTTTGGTTACATTTTTCTTTATAATATTTTTTATAATCTTCCTCATCTATTAAATTTTCTTTATAATCTAAATAAAGTGTTTTTATTTGCTTGTCTATTTTTTCTATTTCCTTATTTATTTGTACTTTTTTATTACAAATATTGTTTACTTCATTTTGTTGTTTTATAATTAAGTTTTTTATAGTTTTTCTATCTAATGTCTTTATAGTTTCTTTTATATTATTATAAATTATTTGATTTAGAATTTCTTCATCTAACCCTTTGCTCCCTCTAATACATTGTTTTCCTTTATATCTATTTAATCCATTTAGGCAACATATTTTTTTAGATTTTAAATCTTTTAGTTTATTTTTTTTATACTCAACTTTTAATGTCATTTTAGCTCCACATTCTTTGCATTTTACAAGTCCATTTAATTCCCATTTATGTTTCTTTTTCTTTATTGTTTTATTTATATTTCTTTTTTTTTGAACTTTATCAAACAATTCTTGTGTAATAATTGCTTCGTGGGTGTTATAAGCAATTTTCCATTCTTCTTGTGGAATATATTTTACTTTTTTAGATTTATAGCTTAAATTAATTCTCTTTCCATACTCTATATGTCCTAAGTATATTTTATTACTTAATATTCTTCTAATTGTTTCTTCTCGCCATTTATACCTAACTTCTCCGTTATTTGAATTGTTATTTGGACTTTGTATATTATCATCTTGTAATTGTTTTACTATTTCTGAAATTGATTTTCCTTTGCTATATTCTTTATATATTCTTTTTACTACTCTTGCTTGTGTTTTGTTTATTATTAGTTTGTGTTTATCTTGTTTTGATTTTTTATAGCCATATGGAGCTATTGATGCCATAAACATTCCTTTTTCTTTTCTTGCCCATATACTAGATTTTATTTTTCTAGAAATATCTTTACTGTACCAGTCATTTATTAATGTCTTAAATTGTATCATATCATTATTTGAATTTTTAGTTGATGTGTCAACATTATCTAAAACTGATATATATCTTACATTTCTTTCTAAAAAATACATTTCTATATAATAATTTGCTTCAAAACTATTTCTTGAGAGTCTTGATAAATCTTTTGTAATAATACAATTTATATTTCCATTTTCTATATCCTGTATCATTCTTTGAAAGTTTGGTCTATTTGTGTTTAATCCTGTGTATCCATCATCTATATAATAATCTATTATTAAAAATTCTTTTCCTAACTCACTTACCTTCTTATCTATTATATTTCTTTGGCTTACTATACTATCACTTACATTTTTATCTCCATCTTCTTGTGATAGTCTTAAATAAGCTGCTACTTTATATCTTGTGTTCATATATTCACCTACTTATATATTATTAATTTATTTGTGATATAATATATTTACAAATAGTATCATATAGTTTGTCTATTGTTTCTGCTTTTTCTACACTTTTTGTTATGACTGTGTACTTTTTATCTTCTATTTCATATATTGTTGTACTTTCCATAAATTTAATACACCTCCTTATTTCCTTATAAAAATATTAAGCTTGCATTAAATTTATGACTACAAGAAAAGTGAAAATTAAAATTTTTACTTTTCTTGTTAAATATACTAGTATTGAATACACTATGATGGTAATTAACCATTTTTTATATTTACCATATATTCCTTTTGATTAAGGTTTTATTGTGCCTTTAATTTTTAATATACAACAAAAAACAGGGCTGTAAAAAAAGTCCATTAGAAAAATGAGATTTGAGTTATAATTTTAACTTGAATCTCATTTTTTATAATTTAATATCTTTTTATTAAATCATTTTATATAAATAGTTTATTTTAAACATAGCAAAAAGGGACTTTTTTACAGCCCCTTTAATACTTAATTATTTTAGTTCTGGATATCCTTTAGTATTTATATTGTCTAAATCCCAAATTGTTTCATCAAATCCTAAATTTTTATAAAACTCTTTGTTTAAGTTTTGTCTTGAAATAGTGTCTAAGTGTCCTGCTGTTCCTTCATTAACTCGACTTGCACCAATTTCTTCTGTTACTTCATAACAGTTAGTTAGACATGCTTTTACTTGTGCATCTAATGCTCCTACAAATTTATATGGAATTAATTCGTTTCCACTAGTGTCTGTATATCCTGTCATGTTTCCAAATGCAACACTGTTTTTTATGTTTGGTGTATTATATATATTTCCTACTAAAGAAGCATTAAATATACTGTTTGCAACATTTGAAAATGTATTACTTGTCTTTGTTATTGCCACATCTGTAATAACATTTTCAATAGTTCCTCCTTGTTGCATAGCACCTACTAAACCTCCATTTTCTGTACCTGTTACATTTAAAGTTCCTTGTACATAAATGTCTTTCATTTTTCCAGCATATTTTCTACCTGCAAAAGTAGATACATATACACCTGTTCCTGTTACATTTGCATTTTTTACAGATATATTTTCAAATACAGAATTTGCATTATCTCTTCCATCCATTCCTGTTACTACTGCAACATTATTTCTTCCTGATAGAGTAATATTTTCAAATCGCATATTTCTAAATGTTGCTGTAAAAGTTTCTTGTGCAAATGCTGTAACAAAATCTCCATTTCCTCTTCCATCACCTGTATTAGTGAAATTATTAATATTTAAGTTTTCTACTGTTCCTCTAAAGTTTTCAAATAAACTTAAATTTGTTAAGTTTGAAATTGTATGTCCATTTCCTTCTATTTTTCCTGTAAATATTCCAGTTATAACTGCATTTGTTGTTGCTGTATAGTCTGTAAAGTCTAAATCGCCATCTATAACAAATATTCCTCCTAAGTCTTCTTTAATTTTATCAATATCTTCTATACTTGATATTTTAACTTTTAATGTATCTGCTGTACAATCTTTATATGTTACAGTACTTACAGCTCCACCAATTAGACTTAATTCATTTCTTCCGCCAAAGTTCATTTTAATTCTATTAGCATGAATATTTTCTAATACACTATATTCTGTTCTAACTGCTAAAGCACCTACATTTGCAATATTGTTTGGAATATTGGTATCTTCTATTACTAAATTTGTAACACTTCCATATCTTATTTTTTGGAATATTGGTGTTTTATTTCCTATTATCTTATGTCCATTTCCATCTAATTTTCCCATAAATGTTTGTGTAACATTTGTTGTCATTTCTGAGAAATCTATGTCATTATCTAAAATGTAATATCCATATGGTTCACTATTAATTTTTTCTACTAATTCTTGTGCTGTTGTTATATGTGTCATTTCAATATCTGTACCAAGTGGATCACCAATAAAGTCATTTGTTGCACTTTTTAGATAATGATAATATACCTTTCTAAGAGCTGTTCTTTGAGAAATATTTCTATCTGCCTTATTAGCATCATTTATTAATGCTTCTGTAAATTTTTCAATCATAAATTCGACATCTATATATTTATTTGCTAAATTTTCTTCAATTGTTGCATATCTACTCATCTTATATTGTTTCCAATCCATTTCAGTTCCTGTTACCATTTTAGTAATTTTCTTAATCGCGTCTAAGTCATTTGCACTTGCCTTGCTACCATAAGTAACATATCCCTCAACTCCTGCATAACCTAACATTTCAAAGAAATTACGTTTAGTAGAAAATGCATCTGCATATCCACCATCTAAATGTCCAATAAACCAACGGTTTACCCAAACTGATTCAAATCCATAATCATTAGAACCAATACCATTAATAACATTTAAACCTCTTACACTTACTCCCCAAGCATTAGTTGGTCTTAGTACTATTCTATTATCATATAAAGATTCTAATGATGTTAAATTCATTTGCTCTGCTTGTGCTGCTGTAATTGTTCCCCAAGATGACCAACCAGCAGATATTGACATCCTTGTTGCAATTTTTGCTTGTTGTTCTGGTGTTAATTTTATAAATGCTTTTCCTTCAATATAGTCAAGTAAATCAAGTGCATTTTGTTGTCCTTTATAATAATTTTCTAATTTTTCTTTTGTATTAATTCGCTCTGGCGTTAAATTTTGAGTAGCATTACCTTCTTTATTCAAGTAGAAAGTTGTATTAAAGTAATATGGTCCAACATCTTGAACAAGATTGTTTTCACTCCAATTAACACGTTGCTCAACGTTACCTTCAGTAAGTGTTTCCGCTCTAACTCTCGTTCCTCGTTTATATAACATTATTTTATCATCTAATGCATGCTCCATCTCATGAGTCCAAGTATCAAAATTAGTAAGTCCTGGTGTTGCTTGGAACCATAAGAATCCTGCATTATTAGCAACACCAGCTGAACTACCAGGAGGTTGCCATAGATTTAAAACTTCACTAAAGTTCTTAAAGAATGGTTGTTCTTGTCCAACTTTTCCTTGTGTATAAACTGGTTTAGTTCCTATCGGAATATTGGTACCTGGAAAATAAGTAGTTTTAAATCCTGTAATTGCTTTTGTACAATCATATGACATAATACAATAACTACTCCATTTTCCATCATCAAATGCTCCTGCTAAAGTTGAAACATGTTTTTTAACAAGACTAACAT
>CAOKHI010000063.1 GCA_948468275.1 uncultured Clostridium sp.
ACCCGTGAGCTTGGAGGGCGAAATGAAAAAATAAAATATATTACTTAGTCGTAGCAGATTTTATTATATATGCTGTGAATTGTAACTATGAGATAATGGCTTTTTACATAAAAAATCTTCAAAGAGGTTGCTATATCAGATGTATAGTGATTATTAATTGTAATCTCTTTGAAAATATAATATAGGCATAAAAACTTAGCACTAAATATTTTTTATTTAGTGCCAAATTTTTATATCTATAATATATATTGTCTAATCATCATATTGGTCAAAGTCTTCATATTCTATTTCTGTTGGCACATTGTTATCTTCACTATTTGGTTCATTGTATTCTATTTCATATGTCATATTTTTAGCTTCTTTTGTTCGTCTTGGTCGTGTTTTTGTTACTACGTTTTGTGTTGTTATTTTTTCTTCTCTTGCTTGTCTTATTGCTTCTTGTCTATCTTTGTTTTTTTCTTCTTTTTTATTTTGCATCATTTTGTTCATTAATATATTTGCTTTGTCTACTAAATCTGGCATGTAATCTAATAATTTGTCTATTGATGATGAATGGTTTACAGGAAGTAATTTTACATTGTTTGATTGTACTATTAAGAATGCAACAGGGCTAATATTTACTCCTGCTCCACTTCCTCCTCCAAATGGTAGCCTATATTGTATTGCTTCTTCTTTTTCTCTTTTTGTGTATTCGTCTATTGTTTCTCCCTTAAATTCGCTTCCTCCTGCTGCAAATCCAAAACACACCTTTGATATAGGTATAATTACAATATTATTAGATGTTTCTATTGGTTCTCCTATAATAGTATTTACATCTATCATATCTTGTATGCTATTCATAGCTGTAATCATAAGCCCTTCTATTGGATGCTCGTTCATTTTTATACACTCTCCTTCTTTTTAATAAAATATAAATTACATATATAATATGTACCATTTTTACCTTAATTATACAGTTCAAATTTATTTTTAAAATATTTTTATTTATATATAAAGGATTAATTATATACTTATATTTTCTACTATCATATTTTTTTATTATTTTTGCAAGTCCTAATCCTATTGCTACAGATATAATTCCAACTACTGCTGATGTTAATATTACATCATCTATTCCTAAATCTACTCTTAAATCTAATTTATCTATCTCAAAATGCATTTTTTTAAGCAATAACTTAATTTCCTCTTTTGATAGTTTCTCTTTTTTTACTTCTTCAAAATATATCTTATCTAATTTACTTTTTATATGAAATTTTTCTATTAGTTCATCATTAATCTTTATATCTATTATTTTAAATTTATCAATTATTCGTAATTGTAAATGAATTTCATAATCTTTTATAATTTTTCCTTTTTCTTCATTTGATATTTCTAATTTGTTTACTACAATATTTATAACACTTAAAAGTAGCACTATGGATATTAATAATACTATTAATACTACTATACAAATAAAAACTAACACTATAAACACCTTCTTTATAGTATTAGTTTTTCCATTTTTTTCTTATTTAAACAATTTAATATTCAATAACACTTAAAACATTACCACTCATAGTTCCTCCCATAGATGCATTGTTATTATATAGATAAATAATATCTCCTTCGTTAACCTCCAATATATATGTTCCTGTTGAAATTCCTGTTGTTGGTCCTCTTGCTCTATTTATAACTCCATATTTATTTTCTTCATATTCTTCTTTACCTATTGTTACTGTTTCAGGATTATTGGCTACTTTTATACCATCAATAGATGCTAATTGCAAAGAACTGTTTATTTCAAATTCATATGGATTTTTTTTAATTTAGTAAAAATCGAAGATACATACTTACATCTATTTTATCCAAACTTGCAATTTCAGCTGTTTTTATTAACCTTTTATAAATAAAGTGCTATACGTACTCCAAGATTATCTCCTTTATTGCTATAATTAGTATAACTACGACATGATGCAGGGTCATCTTTACTTGAATCTTGATAGTCACCACCGTCGATCCGCTCTGTTTTGATTGCTATTTACTAATACATCTGCTGTCCATTCATACATATTTCCACCCATATCATAGATATTTTTTAATTTGTTTGGTATAGTTTCATTTGTTATATCTACTGACTTGCCTATTTCTAAATTGCTATTGTTAGATTTATTATCTACATACCACCCTTTATTACTTGAGTTTTCTGGATAAATATCATCTTCATCTTGTATAAATTTTAATGCTGTATCCCAACTCCTTGCACTTACCATTCTACTAGTTACATTATCATCTTGTTTATTATATAAATTGTTTGATATATATAATGCATCATCCCAATTTATCCAATTAAATGCATATATTGGTGCTTCTGACGTTGTCGCCTTAAATACTGGTTTTGGTAGTTGTTCACTGTTTGTTTCTACTTTACTAGTTCTTTTTATTGTTGTTCCTGCTTCATACCTACTTATAAAATATCCTTTATGCATGTTAACACTCTGTGTTATTTCTTGTATTATTTGCTCATTTTGTGTTATATCTGAGGTATAATACTCTTTATAATCTTTTGCTAACTTTATCCCTTTATTCCATTCATATGTCTGATATGTTACTAAATTAGCTGTTTCTGGATCTATCGGTATTTGTGGATTATCTGGTTGTGTGTTCATATATGATAATATATTGTCCAAATTATTTAATTCTTCTTGTTGTGTTTGCTTATATTGATCTGTTGCATTTTGTGCTTGCTGTATTAATCCTCCATTTATTATAATATTTATTGTTACTCTGCTAGAATTAATAAAATTATTATTGTTATTATTAAAGCAATTAATGTTATCCCTCTATTTATATTATAATTTAACTTTGTTTTTTCCATTATAATTTCCCTTTGTATTTTTATTTATTTTTTCCTTTTTGTATAAATATATTCATATTATATATTTGTTTTTTATGTAAGTCAATATTTTTTTACTGTAAGAGTATGTGCATATATTCTAATTGTGTATTTATTTTCATAATTTGTTTATGCCAAAGAAGACATTATGCTGTCTTCTTTGGCATATTTTTGTTTCTTTCTACTATTATATCTCCAAATAGCTCTTCTTGTTTGGCTGTTACTTTGCTTCTTCTGGTTAGTTCTAGTAGTCCTGTAAATGCTGTTACTACTTCTACCTTGTTGCATTTTGATAGTGCATACATTTTATTAAATACGAATTTTGGTTTTTTTATTAGTTCTTTAAACATTTCTTTAACTTTGCTTGCTACTGTGTATGTGTCTGTTATTGCTATTTGTTTTATGTTTTGTGCATTTTTGTTTAGTCTATTTTTGTTTTTTTCTATGATGTGTTCATATGTTTGTGGTATTATTTCTGGTTTATAGTTTTTTTCTAGTTTTTGTTTAGGAAGTTCTATAATTTCTACTGTTTTATAAAATCTGTTTGAAAATATATTGTAGCTTTCTCTTAATTTTTTGGTTATTTCTTTATATTTTTTGTAATCTATAATTCTTTGTATTAGTTGCTCTTGTGTTATTTCTTCTTCTACTTCTTCTTGTTTTGGTAATAGTTCTTTTGATTTTATGTATAATAGTGTTGATGCCATTATTAAAAATTCACTTGTAACATCTAAATTCATTTCTTCCATTTGTTTAATATATTCTAAGTATTGATCTGTTATTTCACTTATTTGTATATCATATATATCCATTTTATTTTTATCTATTAAATGACATAGTAAATCTAATGGACCTTCAAAGTTTTGTATTTTTATTGCATATTTTTTTGTTTGTAATGTTAACAAGTTTGCCATTATAAAATCCTTTCCTTTCTTGGTTTGATTTTTAAGTTACCAATCTATTTAAAATTTTATTATTTCTTCGAAAAATGTAAAGAACTTTCTCTTTGTATAAACATACAATTAATTTAGCTGTTTATACAATATTGTTTTGCTAAATAGTTTACATTAATATTTCTTTTATTGACTCTTGACTATATCCTTTTTTTATAAGATATTGTCTTATTTCTTGTATTTCCATTGTTGAAGATTTTTTTAATATTATCTTTTCTACACAAGATTTCTCATATTCTTCTAGCATTTCTTTATTTTCATATATGTAATCTTCTATTAAATTACTGTTTATTCCTTTTGAATATAGTTTGTATTTTATTTCTTTTATTGATAATGTTTTTATTGCAATAAATTCATTTATTGCTCTACTTATATATTCATTATCATCTAAATATCCTGCTTCTTTTACATATTCTATAATATCATATAATATGTCCTTTTGCATAGTATTTTCAAATTTATTTATTACTTCATGCTCTGTTCTTTTTTTATACATTATGTAGTTCATTACTTTTGTTTTTTCTTTATCAAATTCTTGTATTGTATACATTAACTCTTTCCTTTTCTAATTTTTTTATTCTTAGACTAATTCTATTTTTCATTCATAAAAATAAATATATATTTTTGTTTGTTTATATAATTTATTCATTAGCACTTTTTATTAAAAAACAGACGAGCTATGCTCGCCCATTTTTTAATCCATTCCTTTCTTGCTTTGCTAACAAGACACACATAGTTATAAAAAATAATTTCTTTTAAACTATTCTTCTTCATCTGCTTTATCTTCTTCTCCTAAGCTTTTTTCAAATGCTTGGGCAAAGTTTTCTCTTATTTTTGCTTCTATATCTTTCATCATTTCTGGATTTTCTAGTAAATATTTTTTTACATTTTCTCTTCCTTGTCCAATTCTTTCACCATTATAGCTAAACCATGATCCACTTTTTTCTACTATGTCTAAGTTAACTCCCATGTCTAGTATATTTCCTTCTTTTGATATTCCTTTTCCATATACTATATCGAATTCTGCTTCTCTAAATGGTGGTGCTACTTTGTTTTTTACAATTTTTACTCTTGCTCTATTTCCTACTACTTCTCCATCTTGTTTTATGTTTTCTACTTTTCTTATGTCTAATCTTACTGATGAGTAGAATTTTAATGCTCTTCCTCCTGGTGTTGTTTCTGGGTTTCCAAACATTATTCCTACTTTTTCTCTTAATTGGTTTATAAATATTAGTACTGTTTTAGATTTGTTTATTGCTCCTGCTAATTTTCGTAATGCTTGTGACATTAGTCTTGCTTGAAGTCCTATGTGTGAATCCCCCATATCTCCATCTATTTCCGCTTTTGGTACTAATGCTGCAACTGAGTCTACTACTATTACATCTAATGCTCCACTTCTAATAAGGCTTTCTGTTATTTCTAATGCTTGTTCTCCTGTATCTGGTTGAGATACTATTAAATTGTCTATGTCTACTCCTAAGTGTTTTGCATATACAGGATCTAACGCATGTTCTGCATCTATGAATGCGGCTTCTCCATTTGCTTTTTGTGCTTCTGCTATTACATGTAATGCTAATGTAGTTTTTCCAGATGATTCTGGTCCATATATTTCTATTATTCTTCCACGAGGTACTCCTCCTATTCCTAAAGCTATATCTAATCCTAAAGCTCCTGTAGGTATTGCTTCTACATTCATTGCTTGGAATTCTCCAAGTTTCATTACTGATCCTTTACCAAATTGTTTTTCTATTTGCCCCATTGCCATTTCTAGAGCCTTTCTTTTTTCTGAATTTTCTGTACTCATTTTTTCCTCCTATTATTTAAACATTTGTTTGTATTATTATTTCATTAGTTTTTTATTTTGTCAATATATTTTTTAATTTTTTTATTTTTTTGATTTAATATTGTTAAAAAACATGAAACAAAATCTTTTCTGACATAATTTTTTAGATAAAATAATTAGCTACACTTTTTTAGTAGCATAGCTAATTATAATCATATTTCCTATATTTTGTCAACCGATTTTTTTAATAAAACTTATGAGTTTATTTCAAAGTCGACATATATATATTGATTTGTAGTTACTCTTTTTCTAAGTTTATATCTACCATCTTTTAATTTCCCATATATTCTAGACCAGTTTGTTGGCATTTCTAATGTACCATCTTTTATACACCATGCAATTGAATTAAATGTTGCATAATTTATTTGTTCTAATATGTTCCATTTTCCGTTATCTTCTACATATAATATAAATGCTTCTTCATAAGTATGTGGAATATCATTAGTATCTGTTATAATAAGTGTTGCACCTTCTCTAGTTAGTGTTCCATCTTTTATAGTCATCTTAACATTACTAAGATAGTAATGTTTAAAAATATCTTTATTTTCAACTGTATTTTCTATTGATTTTTCTTCTTGAGGCACTGTTGACACTTTATTTTCAATGTATTCTTGTTGTTTATTTGAATTTATAGAATAGATACATATAACCAATATAAGCACTACAATTATTAACATACTGATTATTAGAACTTTAAACAAGCAATTTCTCATAAGTTTATCCTCCATATACATAATAATACCATCTTATAAATAAATTATCAAGTTTAATAAAAAAATCGAGTAGAGAATAAATAATTATTTTATTTATTCCCTCTCACACCACTGTAC
>CAOKHI010000064.1 GCA_948468275.1 uncultured Clostridium sp.
CCATCATCAAATGCTCCTGCTAAAGTTGAAACATGTTTTTTAACAAGACTAACATGTGTATTAACATTCCTTAGTACTTCTGCTCTTCCAGTATCAGTCTCAGGATTTTTATGATATAACTGTTGAGCTCCAAATTGTAAATGATATGGTCCAGCTATCATATAAGTAGAGTTCTCTGGCATAGTAATAACGGGAAGTATCATCCTAGTATTCTTCTTAAGCCTAAACCATCCACGATATAAAATATCGGGTCTATTGTCTACTGAAATTTCAGATAATATGTTTCTTCCTCCAAAATATTCAGTAAACCAATCATCTACATTTTCATATCCACCAATATTAGATATTACACCATCTAGGAAATATCCAATTGACGAACTACCTGTATATTTCTTTAGGTTATTATTATAGAATTGATCTGTATTTCCTGGAATTAAATTTCCTACAATTACTTCTTTTACTACGTTATTAAATGTCATTGAATCTGAATACATCTTACCTTCAAATAGTATAATATCTGATACTTTTGCACCACCTATTTCAAATCCATACCAACGTTGGTAATAGTTATATGCATATATTATTTTATTTATTTTTTCAGTTCCAATTAACTCTTGTTCTATTTTTTTGTTTAGAATTTCATCATTTAGCATAAGTGTATTGTTTTCATCATTTTGTAAAATTTGAAGTGCAATTTCGTCTGCCATATTTTTAATCACATTATTGTAATTATCTCTATGTAATCTACTATCTGCTGCTGCAGTAAGTGGTTCTAGTACTGTAGCATAGTCTAGTGATTTTATATAATCTGCTAATTTAGTAATAACCTCTGAATCTTCATTTAAAATATAATTTCCAAATGCATAATTTAAATTTAACTCTGGTATTTTATATATAGCAATGCTTCCTATTATTTTTTCAAATCTTACTTCATATTCTTCTATTGTACTATCATTAAATACTACTTTAATGCTTGTTATTCTTTCATAATCTTTTGATGTTAAATATGTTACAAGTTTATTGTTTGCAAAAGGTAGTATGTGCCTAATTGCTTTTGTATTTAGTACATGTGTATTTGATATGTTAGCACTATCTAGTACAATGTATTTTGCATCATAATATGGCATTAATTTTTGTATATTATGATATGCTACTAATTTTTCTGTATTAAATCCTGGTGTGTGTTTTATTCTGTTATATTCTGGAATATATAAATTATTATTTAATTCTTCTTCATTGTTTTCTTCTTGTTGTTGTCTATCTCCTCTTAGTTTTGGTAACTTCTCATAAGATACATCTTCTAAATCCCAAATATTTTCATCAAAGTTTGCACTGTCTTTAAAAAACTCTTTTGAAATATTATGTTTTGCTATTGTTTTTACTATTTCTCCAGTAGCATTTGAGGTTAGTTCAGATTCTTCTAATTCATAGTTATTAATAGATGCTGTATTAATTGCTATACCACATACTTTATAGATTACTGTACCTGTAGCTAAACTTACATTATTTTTTAAGATTGCTGTTGAATTCGTTGTTAGTCCTATTATACCACCATTTAGTCTACGTCCTCCACCAGTCCATACATAATTTATTTTAGTAATACAGTTTTCTATAGTAATTGGTGCTTCTAAGCCATGACCTAAAATACCACCTATTCCATTACCATCTTTACTTTGAGTTGAATTCACTTCACCTTGCACATAACAGTTCTTTATTGTTCCACCATCCATGTATCCAACAATACCACCAATTCTTATATGTCCAGATGTAGTTATATTAGAATTTGTTACACTACATTGTTCTATATTTCCAGCTGTTAGCACACCAATAATTCCACCTGTTTCATTTACTTTAGTTACCAAATTTAAATTCTTAATATGTACATTTTTTACATTAGTATTTGAAGCAGTATTTGCTAAGCTTCCTTTACTTGTTGATTCATGTAAATTTACTTTTTCTAATATAAGATTTTGAATTGTTGCACTTTCTAGTGTATTGAATAATGGTTTATTTAAATTATGTATTTTATATCCATTTCCATCTAATGTACCTCTAAATTCAAATGGTATAATTGAATCGTCTGTTGTTTGTAAGTATGATGCATCGTAATCTTGAGTCAATGTAAAGTTTCCGTCTGGATTTGCTTTTATTTCTTCAATTAATGTTTCTATACTTTTATTTTCAGCAACTCCATTTTCCATTTTACCATATGTAACTTGTAACTTATTTTGTTTTTTTCCATCTTCATATTGAATTACATTGTCATAATCTAAATCAAAATTTAGATTTCCATCTTCTGTTATTTCATAGCTATTTATCTTAGTAAATAATAATGGCATTTCTCTTGTTCTAACTTTTACTATGTAATTATCTAAGTTAGTCAACTTTTCTTGTGTTAAACTTGTAACTTCTACTGTTGGATTTTCTTTTGAATATAGACTTATTCCTATTATATCTTTTATTTCAATCAAACGTTCTGTACTTATATTAATTCCTTCTTTTAGTAATTGTTGATCTTCATATTCATTATCTCCTGTTGTAATTTGATTTGTATCTAAATCGTAATCTGCAAGTATTTCTATTTCAAATTCTTCACATATTCCTTTTTCAAAGCTAATTCCATTTGAACTACGAGTTAATCTCTCTTCCTTTATTTTATCTCCATTTTCATCTAGTACTTTTATAATTCTATCTGTTATTGCTTCTTCTGGATCATTTACTGTAAATGCTACATCAATACTAGTATTGTCTTCATTCTCTATGTATCCAAAGTTTGTAATTGTTGGTCTTAATTTTAATATTCCTACTTGTATTTCATTATTTTGTGTTAATTCAATTTGTTTTGTGTTATTTAAAATTACTTTTTCAATTGTAATTGTTTTAGGACCATATGTAGATACTACTGGTATTGTAGTTTTATAGTTTTGTTCTGATTTTTCTAATTCATATTGTTTTCCATTTATAAAAGCATAAACTGGGTAAAATTCTGTTATATTAGTACTATCAAAACTTACTGTTACTTCTTGTCCTCTTTCAAAATATTTTGTTTCTTTTTCTCCATTATATGTTTTTAAATTGCTTATCTGTAGTTCATAATCTGCAATTAATTGAATTGGTCTTCTTCTAAATATTTCATCTTCTACATAATTTTGGTTTGTTTGTTCTTCTATTTTATTAGAATCTCTATCATATGTCATTTTTGCTACTAATGTATATTGTGTTCCTATTTCGATTCCATCAATCTCAAAAGTAATATGAGCTGCATCAAATGGCTCTGTTGCAACTATTTGTCCATCGCTATTTCTTACAAGTTCTGCTTTTCCACTTATAAATGCTCCATCTGGATCTACTATTCTAGCTGTTAATGTAACAGAGCTATTGTCTATATCATCAACTTGTAAAAATGCTTCACTAGTAGGTTTATCTTTTAAAACATCTATTTTTACTTGATTTGTTACATCTACTGATTTATTTTCTTCAAATATAACATCTGTAGTATTTAAATTTACTACACCTGCTTCTTCTCCAGCATTTAAAGTTACACAATAAGTTACATTTTCATCATCATCTACATGTTTTGTTGCTATACATCTTAAATTGTTAACCATTATATGTGTTATTTCAGTATTTTTCTTATTTGTTTCTAATTCATATGTTAATGTAACATTTTCTCCTTTTTCTGGATATTTGTTAGATACTTGTACACTATTTATATTAACAACTGGATTAGATGTAGCCTCATTTTCTAATATAGTTTGTTCTGTATGTGTATAGTCTTCATCATTTTCAAGTAAACAATAACTTGCAACTAATCTTATTTTATATTTATCTGGTAATTCTGCATTTTTAAAATCTATATTAGTATTTATGTAATATGAACCTTTTAGTTCTTCTTCTTCGCTATCGCTTAAATTTTCATCTGTTAAATATTGTGTTAAATCTTTAGATGAGATTTCATTATTCTCCTCATCAAGTAATTTTGCTGTTAAATTAGTTATTGCTTTATCTTTATCTTTTATGAAAATAAGCATTGTAATATCTTTTTCTTGTGTATTTTCATTACTTCTAAATCTTGGAACTGTTGGTGCATTTTTTATTAATTTTACTTGAGTTTCTTGGTTTACTTCAATTTCTTTTCCATTATCTAAAATAACTTTTTCTATAGTAATTGTTTGATTTCCTGTAGTGTTAAATCCATCTAATACTACTGTATATGTGTCATTTTCACTTGTTAGTTCATATTCTTTTCCATTTACAACTACTTTTTGTGGTACATATTGTGTTTTATTTGTACTATTGAATTTTACTAATACATGTTCACCTATATAAAATTGTTCTGCTTGTTGTTCTGTTTCGCCATCATGTCTATAAGTTTTTATATCAGACAATTGGAATTCATAATCTGCAATAAAACTTAAATTTTTTTGTTCAATCACAAATCCTCTATTATTTCCTTCTTGTTCTAAAGTACCTGTGTCTAAATCATGTTCTATACATAATTCTATTTCATAATTTTTTCCTTCTTCTGCTTCTACATTTATATCATTTTTACCTGATTGTAAACTTCCTGTTTTTATATAGTCTACATTTTCTTCTTGATTTTCAGTATCCTCTTGTTTTTCTGATATTTTATATGTTCCTGAAATAAATGCTAAATCTGGATCTAAAATATCAAAAGATATATTTAATTCTGATGCTTTTAAATCCTCTGTTACTGTCCAATTAGCAACTGTTGGTTGTTGTCTTAATACATCTATTTTAATTAAGTAATCAACTTCAACTTCTTTTTTATTTTCTAATGTTACCTTTTCAAATCTATATTCTTTTATTCCATCTTCTTGTCCAACATTTACTGTAATTTCATATGCACTTTCATCTGTTTGACTTTTTATAACTTCATATTCTTCTCCATTTACAGTAATTGTTTCTATATTTTCTCCATAGCTTACATCAATATCAAAAGTTAATTTTATTTCTTCATTCTTATTTGGATAATAATTACTTGCTTTAATATTTCTCATTGTTACTTCATATTCTAATGTTTTTTCTATTTTCTTTATTAAAAGTGTTAAGTCTGTTACTGTAATTTGCCCATCATTATTCATATCAGCATTTTTTATTTTATCTTCTGGTAATTCTTTTAAATGAATTAAATATAGTTCTAATAAACTAACATCTGCATAGTTTATTTCTCCATCTCCATTTAATTCTCCTTTATTAATATTGGATGCATAAATTACTCCAAAAGATATTAATATGAATATTGCTATAAAAATACTTATTGATATTACTAGTTTGTTTTTTAATATTGTAATATCTATAGCTTTTTTCATTATTTTCACTCCCTTTATTTTATTTCTAATAAACCTATTAATACTAATTTCATATTTGCTAAATCATTTACTGTAATTTTATTATCTCCATCTAAATCTGCTGATTTTAATTCTATTCCTGTTAATAATTTTGTTTCTATTAGATGTAATTTTATTTTAGCTAAATCATTTATTGTGATATCTGAATCTCTATCTATATCTCCTGTTACAATAAGTGTAAATTGTAAGCTAGAACCTACTTTTAATTTTGTACCTGTTTTTATTACACTATCATCTTGTAATGTATTTCCACTTTCATCTATAAATTTCATTTGTGGATCTGTTGTTACATTTTCTATTTTTACATTTTGTTTGAATTGACCAACTGTTGTTCTTGGTGGTATTTTTGATATGTATTCTTGCTCTATTTTATATTTAGCAGATGTAATTTTTTCTGGTTCTTCTGGTTTTACATCTTGTTGTTTTATAACATCAATTGTTACTTGTGCTTCTTCTACATTAATATCTTTTTTTCCATCTGATGTAACAATTTCTTTAACTTTAACCTGTGTTGTTTTTGGTTCTACTTCTTGTTTTGCTTTTAAAGTGATACTTGCTACTTCTTCTGGTTGGTTGCTTCCTACTTTTTTTATAGCAACAAATTCTTTTGTGTCTTTATTATATTTCAAAAGCTCCCAATTGTTTTTACATACAAAATTTTGTTCAAGTACTTTTTCAAATGTATTTTCATCATACTCTAAAGTTGCTTTATATGCATTAATTCCATTATCAATGTGTTGATAGTCCTCTAATTTCAATGTAATTTCTACCTCTTGTGCTTTTTCTATTTCACTTTTCGAACTTTGTACTGTAGCTTTTAGGCTATTTGATGCTTGTACATTTATTGTTATCAAAATTCCAATGATAAATATGGTACCTATAGTAGTAAATATTGTTTTTTTAAATCTCATATAAATTTCCCCTTCTTTAAAATTATTCATATAATATAAGTATACAATAATTTGTTATTCTTTTCAATATTTGTACATTTGAATTTTTTCGTTTGTCCCATTTTTTTGTTTTTATTTAGATTTTACACTTACA
>CAOKHI010000065.1 GCA_948468275.1 uncultured Clostridium sp.
CCTCCACTACGGACTTTCACCGATTAGTCAAACGACATGCCTGTCGTACTAAAAGATAATCAATTTCTATAAGTTAGAAATTGATTATTTCTTATTACTATTTTTTATTTTAGCTTATTTCAAAATATTGTTATCTATTATTTTTCCCATAACAATTTAGGTTCATTCACATTATCTTTTGACCAATATTTACTCTTTTCATCAGTTAAGCCATTCACTACATAATATACATTTGGCATTTCTTGCAATATATCTACATTAGTTACATTCCCTAGTTGTCTTCCTACTATTCTTCCATAAAAATAGCCTTCTTTTCCATAATTTATTGAAGCTATACCAGTTCCTCGTTTTATTACTGCTGTATCCGATACATAACTGTCTGTTATTGAACAATAATTGTAATTTGCTCCACAAATTCCTCCTACTCGTGTTCCATTATTACTAGTAATATTTCCACTATTATAGCTGTACTCAATTTTATTTGCCTTTTCTTGTATAGCACCACCATTTGCACCAGAAAATCCTGTAATTCCTCCTACATGGTGTCCATCTGATGTGCTAATAACGTTTCCTAAATTATAGCAGTAGGATGCTGATGTATATTCTCTTAGTCTTCCTGTAATTCCACCTATATCTGTTTCTCCTACGCCACTTTTTTTACTTGCTGTTATTGTTCCTGTATTATAGCAATTATAAATTGTCATATAATTTCCTGAACCGTCCTATTACTCCTCCTATATAATATGTTCCTGTTATGTTTCCTAAATTATAACTATATTTTACAGTTGAACCACTATCATTTTCTATATCATTTTGACCAACTATTCCTCCTACCCATGTTCCTCCTGTTATATTTCCTTTATTATATGTTCCTGTTATTTGTGTATTTATACAAAATCCAACTATTCCTCCTGCTACCATTTTTATATTATTATTTACGATTCCATTATTTCCGCAATTTGATATTACAGAATTATTTTTTGCATATGCTACTATTCCTCCTACATATGCATTTCCTATTATGCTATTATTTTTACCTGTTACTATTCCTGTTATTTTTGCATTATCTACACATCCAAATATTCCTTGATAATTATTTGTACTATTTATATATACATTATCTATTACATGATTATTTCCTTCAAATGTTCCTTTAAATACTAATTTTTCATTTTCTATATAATTTCCTATTGGTACCCATTGATTTTCTTGTGTTCCTTCTAAATCTATATCGGCCATTACTCTGGCTGTTCTTCCTTCAAATGTTCTTCCCTCATTTACCTTATTTCTAAATATTTCCAAATCTTGTCTGTTCCATATATCCATATCTTCTGTTATATCTGTTATTTTTATTTGAGCTATTTTGTAGTTTCCATCTTCATCTTTGGCATATATTGTATATGTGCCATTTTCTGTTATTTCTTTATTTAATGCATATATTCCTTCTACTTTTTCTGGTACTTGTACTACTTCTCCTTTTATTATTATCTGTTCTATTGTTCCTTCATATTTTATCAAAGTTTCTAAATTAGCTTTCACATAATCTTCTCTAACATTTACATTTGCCTGTATTACTATTTCTTTATTTTGTTCTCCTTTTCCTAAACTTGTTACTATTTTAGGTACATCTCTATCTATTTCAAATTTCCAGTCATCTACTATTACTATATTGTCTACTACTACCATTTCTTGTTTTGCTAGTTCATTATCAATATATTCATTTTTATTATAATTTTTATCTATATATTTATCTGTTTGCAATTTTCCTAATGCTATTTCTAACTTTTCTCTTGCACTTTGTTCTGAATAACTATCTGTTGCTTTGCCTGCTTTTTCTATTAAACTTCCTTTTCCTATTATTATATTTATAGTTACTCCTGCAAGAATTAGCAATATAATTATAGTTATTATCAACGCTATTAAAGTAATTCCCTTATCTATATCCTTCATATCTCTTCTACCTACCAACATTACTATTCCTCCGTATTTTTTATACATATATTTTTCCTACTTTTTGTACTTTAATTCATATTTTATATAACTTATTTTCTATTGTCAACATTTTTCACACTTTTAGCTTGTTATTTTTTGGCTAGTGTTGTGTATTGTTTTCGTAATATGTTGATATTTAAATCTATATATCTTAAACAAACCTTGTATATACAAGGTTTGAAAAATTTTTTCATACAATCATCTAATAAATATAATTCCATTTATTAGATTTTGAATATTTTATTTATATTATGGTATAAGTATACATCTATATCCTATACAATAATTCCCATAACCCCAATTACGTCCAAATGAAAATATTCCCGATTCAGATTGATGAGCATAACTATTACCTTTAAGGATAAATGGTGAAGATTGAAATATAAATCTAGTATCTTCTCCATTCCATGCATATCTACCTGTACCATTGGTTGAAGTTTCCCATATAGCTTCTCCAACTCTTTTTACATTAGATGAATGTGCATAATTTTCTGTATCTGTGTTACTTGTTCCTTCATATTTACTTTTATATTTAGTACTATCCCCTACTAAACTTTGTCCATATGTTGTATAATTACTTCCACCTACTAGATATCCTGCTGTTTCTTCATATGCTCCACCACTTAAATCATATATACCATATACATTTCCTGTACTACTAGCTTTTTGTCCTTTTGTAGTCATCCATTCATATGAGTTTTCCACTGCATGTGTATTAACTTTTTGTATTGTTGTTATGTTTTGGGGCGCTCCTATTTCTGTTGCTGCATATCCTGTTATTGAATATACTGTGTTTTCTCCATTTACAGTTACATTGTTTAACGTTATTTTCTCTTTATTTCTTCCATATTTACTTTGTGTTAAATATGCTACTGCTCCCCATTCACTATTTTTTGTTAGATGACTATCTATATTTTTTAACTTGTATGGATTATCCTGTGAGGTTAGTTCTCTACATATATCATATGCATCACTTATTGATATATGATTTACACTAGGTTTATTTGCTGTAAAAGTTGGATACTTTATCTTTGTTCCTACTTGCCTTGCTCCATAATAATTTTTTGCAAAATTTGTAGATGTATTACTGTCTTGGCTGTATATTGTACTATACCCCAAATTAGAGTCTACTGCTTCTTCTTTTGGAGCATATCCTGCTTCAAATTTTGCCATCCAAAATCCACTTATTTTTTTATCCCATTCACCATTTGGATAACCTGTTTGGCTTCCATCTTCAAATGCTGGATGTACTATATATCCATTTTCTTTTGCATCTTTTTGTATTCCATTTTCTTCATACATATCTGTTATATCTTTTAAAAATACTACATCTATACTTTTATCTTCATTTATTTTGTATGCATATCTTGGTATCCATACCCACATTGAGCCTTCTGCTGTTTGTGCATTTGCCCAATGATTTGTTTGTCCATCATAACTGTACCATTCTTCTTTTTCCATATTTACATTTTTGGTATTTCCATCTTCATTTATTTCTATAGGTATCAATCCTGTTCCTTCTAGTTTAGGTCTATTTACTTTATTTATATCACTATAACTTCCATCAAGTGCTATTTTGTCTGTTTCTCCTACTTTTCCTCCCCATATTTCGTTTAAAGATATTTCATATCCATCTTTTGTTATTATTGTATCTTTATCCTCTTGCAATTCTCCATATTTTTCAATTATCTTATTTAATTCATTTTCCTCTATTCCACTTTTTCCTTCCGATTTTGCCTTTAGTTCTTCTTCTAATATATCTAATCTTATTTTTTCTTTTATATCTGCTTTTTTTGATATTTCAGCTACATCTTGAGCCTTATTTATTATTCCATTTTCCCTAAATACCAAATTCAAACTTACTCCTGCTAATATTAACAATATAATTATAGTTATAACCAATGCTATTAAAGTAATTCCATTATCCACGTCCTTCATATCTCTTCTATTTACCAACATTACTATTCCTCCGTATTTTTTATACATATATTTTTCCTACTTTTTGTACTTTAATTCATATTTTATATAACTTATTTTCTATTGTCAACATTTTTCACACTTTTAGCTTGTTATTTTTTTGCTAGTGTTGTGTATTTGTTTTCGTAATATGTTGATGCTTATAATTCTGTTTTTACTTTTATAGCTAATTGCTTGCTTATTCCTTTTACTTTTCGTAACTCTTCTATACTACTTTGTTTTATTTTTTCTACACTTCCAAATTCTTTTAATAATAGTTGCTTTTTACTTTCTCCTATTCCAGAAATATTGTCTAAAGCTGATTTTGTTATAGCTTTATCACGTAGTTTTCTGTGATAGTTTATCGCAGTATCATGTACTGTATCTTGGAAATTTGTTATTAGCTTCATTAAATTTTCTGATAATGGTAGCTCTTTTCTATTTTCATCTATTAGTGCTCTTGTTGTGTGTTTGTCGTTTTTTACCATTCCATATATCGGTAACTGTAAATTATATGTATTTATTGCATTTTGTGCTGCTCTCATTTGTGTTATTCCTCCATCTACAAATATTGCATCTGGAAGCTTTCCAAATCCCTGTCCTGTTTTTTCTATTGAATGCTTTAGCCTTCTTGTTATTACTTCTTCCATACATCTTGGATCATCTTGTGTTAATACAGTTTTTATCTTGAATCTTCTTGATAATTTATTATTAATTATTCCATCTTGCAATACACACATTCCTGCTACTATATATGTTCCAGATATATTAGATATATCATAAGTTTCAATTTTTCGTGGCATTTTATCCATTTTTAATACTTCTTTTAATTCCATTAATATATCAAATTTATCCTTTGATTTATTATCTAATGTGACTTTTGCATTTTTTTCTGCCATTTCTACAAATCTTAGTTTTTCGCCTTTTTGTGGAGATTTTAATTCTACTTTTCTACCTACTTTTTTAGACAACCATTGTTGTATTATTTCTTTTTCTTCTAAATTTTCTTTTAACATTATTTTATGTGGAATCTCTTCTTTATCCATGTAATATTGTTTCACAAATCCAGATAAAATTTCCTCATTTGTTTCATCTTTTAGTTCATCAAAAAAGTAATGTTCTCTTCCTATCATTTTGCTATTTCTTACAAAAAATATTTCTACACATACACTAATATCGTTTTTTGCAATTCCAATAACATCTATATCATTTTCAGTTATGTTAGATACTTTTTGTTTTTGTGAAATTCTTTGTATTGCTATTTTTTTATCCCTTAAATATGCTGCCTCTTCATATTCTTGTTTTTTAGCTTTTTCAATAATTTGATTGTCTAAATCTTTTAAAATACTATCTATCTTTCCTTCTAATAACATTATAATTTGATCTATTTGTTCCTTGTATTCCTCTTTTGTAATATATCCCATACATGGCGCTAGACATCTTTTTATGTGATAATTTAAACATGCTCTTTGTTTTGATTTAAAATTTCTACATTGACGAATTTTAAATTTCGTCTTTATAAATTCAACCATTTCCTTTGCACTTCCTGCATTAGCATATGGTCCAAAATATCTTGCTCCATCATTTAATATTTTCCTCGTTATAAATACATTAGGAAAATCCGATTTCACATCTACTTTTATATATGGATATGTTTTATCATCTTTTAATAAAACATTAAATTTAGGTCTATTTTCTTTTATTAAATTACATTCTAATATTAATGCCTCTGCCTCATTATCTGTTACTATATATTCAAAATGATCGATTAATGATACCATGTTCTCTATTCTTTTTGTTTTATTGTTTTTTCTAAAATATTGTCTAACTCTGTTTTTTAAAATTACTGCTTTGCCTACATAAATTATTTTATCATTTACATCTTTCATAATATATACACCAGGTTTATCTGGTAATTTTTTTAATTCTGCTTCTATATCAAACATATTTATCTCCTTTGAAAAAAAAATTGCAGATGATGTATTCATCTACAACATTTACCCTACCATTCTCTTCTAGCAAGGTGTCCCCCTCTAATGCTATAATCCCTATAACACTAGTATTATAACAGTTATAAAATAAATTTGTCAAGAAATTATTTAAGGAATTTTTTCGTTTGTCCCATTTTTTTGTTTTTATTTAGATTTTACACTTA
>CAOKHI010000066.1 GCA_948468275.1 uncultured Clostridium sp.
AATTGCCTCCTCCGTTTGAGTCATTTCCGTTTCCAGAATTGCCTCCTCCGTTTGAGTCACTTCCGTTTCCAGAATTGCCTCCTCCGTTTGAACTACTACCGCCTTTATGGTCGCTTTCATCTCGATCGCTACCACTTGTTGGAGTACTACTTGGTGGAGTTGTTGGTTGTTGGTTACTGTCTTGTGGAGTTTTTTGTTGCCTGATTACAGTTGCTGGCTTTGTAGTTTTATCTGTCTTTTCAACTGTTTTATCATCTTCAACTTTTGTAGAATCGGCTTCATCTTCTAGCTCTGAATCTGATTTAGATTCATCTTCTAGAGCATCTTCTTCCAATTCTTCTAACTCTTCTCCAAAGTTCTCTGGTTTTGGTGGTCCCTGCCACTGTCTGACAATTATGTCGTATCTTCTGCCTGCTTTTCCTTTGTCTTTTTCCTGATGGCACATTGTTAATCCTAAAATTAACGATATAATCAGGATAAGAATAATTAATTCTTTCTTACCATTTTTCTGTAACCACCGTAACATCTGTTTTGCCTTTTCCTTCATGTGTAATACCTTTTCTTTCATTTTTTTGTTTCCTTTCTTTTTTGTTTTTTGTTTTATGACCGCATGAACAGTAATTCTGCTCATTGTATCTATATAAAAGGCATTTGCCTGTATTTATATTGTAGCAAATTTTTATTTAAAAGTCAATTTTTATGTAACCTATTTTTTTCCTATGCAAAGTGTTACATTAACAACCAATAGAAATAAGTACAAAAACTAGGGAATATATTTTATTTGTAATGAAGACCAGACATCCCTCCCTGGCAGTGGAATACCCGTGAGCTTGGAGGATGTAATGGAAAATAAAATATATTCCTTATCGGTATCGGATTTTATTGCATATGCTGTGAATTGTAACTGCAAAGTATTTGTAATCATTTTTTATTCTTTCTTTATATTAATATAGTGCAAAAAATAAGTAAGCATTTTTTGCCTAATTATTTTTTACACTAATTTTCCTATTTTGTCTTTTAAAAAAATTACTGTTAACTTAGATGTATTAAGAATCCATTGTTACAAAATTGTATCTTAAGTTTAGATTATCTAATGTTTCTTTTTCTCTGTTTGTACATGAAAATATTATTATTTGTCTATCTTTATATTGTTTATTTAAAAATGTAAATATGTTTTTTAGTCTTTCATCATCGTAGTAAGCAAATGCCTCATCTAATATTATTGGCAGTTTTTCTTGTGATATTTGACTTATAGTGCTTAATCTTAGTGATAAATATAACTGGTCTATTGTTCCTATGCTTAGGTTGTTAGCTGATATGTAATCTCCATTTTCTATTTCTACTATTATTCCATTTTCTTCGTCAAACTTTACATTATTGTATTTACTATTAGATATATTTGATATTATTGTTGATAGTTCTTGCGTAAATTTCGGGGTTATATTTTGCTTCATTTCTTCATATGCTTTTTGTATTTCTTCTTTTGCTAAATTTATACTATTGTTATTAAATTCTAGTTCATTTAATCTTGTTTTTAACTCTTCTTTTTTTTCTTCTAATTGTGACAGGTTTTCTAGTTTTGTATTTATATTTTGCTTGTCTATCTCTAATAAATGCTCTTTTAGTTTAGTTTCATTTATATGTTTTATAAGTTTGTCTATGTCTTTATTTATGTCCTTTTTATATAACTCATCTATATCATTTGATAGTATTTGATAGTCTAACTTCAACTTTTGTAATTCTATTTTTACAATACTATTTAATTCATTTTCCATTTTTTCTAGTTCTCTTTTTTGGTTATTCTTTGTGTTTTCTATAATATCAATTTCGTTTTTTAGTTTGCTTTTTTCCACATTTTGTTGTTTTTGTACTTGTTTTATTAACATTTTGTTCATATGTTGTTTATAACTTTGTATTGCAAAATATGTTATTGTGAATAATACTGTTATTATTGATGCAATTTTGTTTATATATATGAATAAAATTAATGATATTATTAATAGTATACAAGTTATTGGTAATACTATCTTTGCAAATTTTGTATTTGTTATTTTATTATTTTTTTTAGCTTCTATTTGTTCTAATTGCTCATCTATCTTTTTTATTTTTTCATCATAATCTTTTTCTATTTTTTTATTTATTTGTATTTTTTGCTTTTCTATCTCTTCTTTTTCTTTTATTTGTTTTAATTTGTTTAATATTTCTATTTCTTGTTCTTGCTCTTTTATTTCTTTTTTGTATTGCTGTTTTGTTTCTTCTATTTGGCTTTTCTTATTTGTATATTCTTGTAGGTATTTTAATTCTTTTTCTATTTCTTCTAATTTCTTTGTCACAGTATTTATTGGTCTATCTTGGCTTCTTAATGTTCCTACTTCTTCTAGTTGTTTTTTGTTTAATTTCGCAATTATCTTATTAAAAGATATATTGTCATCTCCTGTTCCTACTAAATTTGCCATTTTTTGAACTAATGTATTTTGCGTTTTTTCATTTAGTTTTACCTGTTCTTGTTCAGATACTATAGTAGATATAAATAGTTCTTCATCTACTTTTGTTTGTTCATAAAAAAACTGATTTCCATTATTCTTGTCTATATGGAATTTTTTTGATATATCTTCTAGATTACTATTGTATATTTTAGGGTTTTTCTTTTTAAATTCTCTAAATATTTGAAATTCTTCTTTATTATCTAATTCATAGGTAATTTTTCCTGAAAATTCTTCTTTTTTCCATGGCAAGTATCTTTCGTAATCTGATGTAAATTTCCCATTTTTGTTTTTTGATAATCCATAAAACATCCCTATCATAAATTTCAACATAGTAGATTTACCGCTTTCATTTTTTCCATATATTATATTTATATTGTCTTTTAATTCTATTTCTTTATTTTGTAATTTTCCAAAACTGTTTATTTTTATATTTAAAATCTTCATATTTTCTCCTTGTTTGATACACTTTTATTGATGTTTTTAATTTATTGCTTGTAATCCTATTTCTATTGCTTTTTGTATTAATTCTTTATTTTGTGACTCTTCTTGAATTTTATTTAGCATATTTTTTACAAATATACCTTTTAAATTGTTTTGTTTTGCTACTTCTATTAGGTTTATTTTTAGTGTTGTTTGATTTTTTATTTTTATTATATTTTTATGTCTTATATATTTTTGTATTTCTTGTGTATCTATTTCAAAATCTCTTTTTCCTGTTAATATTATTTTATAGTATTTGTTTTCATCTATATGGATGTTATTTATTTTTTCTATTAATTCTTCTTTTGATAATATTTCATCTGTATTTTGCTCATATTCTATAAATTCTTTTTGCTCTAATGGTATAAATGTTATTTTTATCTCTTTATTTTCTAATATTTCTCCGTTTTATCATTCCATGTGTTCCTAATTCGTCAAACCCTAATCCTATTGGAGAACCTGGGTATATTATGTTTTGGTTTATTTCATCTTTATATGATGGTTTGTGTATATGCCCTAATGCAATATAGTCAAAATTTAAACTTTTAAGCTTAGCTTTTGATATAGGATTATAATTTTTTTCTTCAGCTACTGTTGCATCTAGTGTTGCATGTGTTAAAAGTATGTTTATTTTTTCTGGATTTTGTATTGTTAATTTTTCTAGCTTGTCTTCTTTTGAATAAAAATCATTGAAACCAAATCCATATATGTCTATATTATCTTTTGTAATTTTTTGTATTTGTTCTGTAAATATGTAGACGTTTTTATTCCAATTGAATTTATTATAATAAGAATTTTTTATTAATGGATCATGGTTTCCTGGCACTATATATATATTTGTATTTGGTATTTGCATAAATAAATTATTTATATATTCAATTGTACTTTGTTGTATATATTCATGTTCATATAAATCACCACAAATAAATAAATATTCTATATTTTCCTTTTTTATATAATCTATTATTTGTCCAAATATTTTTCTTTGTTCTAGTCTTCTTTCGTTTCCTAAGTTATTTTTGCTTAATGTTGTAAATGGTATATCAAAATGCATATCTGCAATATGTATAAATTTCATAAATTATCTCCTTACTTTTAAATCATTATATTAATGATACCAATCATAGTTTCTATCCTCTTTGTCTTATTAATTTAATCTGGATATTTCCCAATATATCAATATTTTTTAGACATTTTCTATAATTTTATAAGAACCAAACTGTTTATATGATAACTTATTTTTTGTTTTTGTACAATATTATTAAAGCTAAAAATTTCTAAATTTTTTAAACGTAAATTTTATAAGAGTCATTTTCCTTAAAGTATCAATACTTTGAGAACTATTAAATGCTTCAACCATAAAACCTAATAAACCATAATTCTAATTTTGGAAAAGTGTTAGACTTTGCACTATTTTATAATTAAAACCTTAAGTATAATCTTACGAAATACTTGAGGTTCTAATGGTGCATATGCGCATATTGATTATTTTGTAAGTACTTGTATTGTAAGCATTTAACCTTATATCTATATTTTTTTAATGGAGTTTTAATGGAATTTACATTATTTTACTTTAAAAGTTCTATTGATTATTTGTTGAATATTGTATAATTAAATGCACGTTGTAGATATAAAAATATAGGCACATAATTAAAAATCAGATAAAATATTAGTTGCGAGACTAAACATTGGAGGTTTTTAATTATGTGTCAAGAACAGTATACCACAAGTAAAAGAGAATTTAAACAACTAACTTACAAAGAAAGAATAAAAATTGTAGGTTTGTCAAACATATGTCACACTTTCTTAGAAATAACTATAGTTGAAATACCAAGTATGCCTTGTCTGTACTTTAACCTTTTACATATTCTAAATATTTTTCGTTTGGACTTAGCCATTTTAATGGCTTCATTGGAAAATCATTATATACTTTCTCCCAATATTTTAATCTGTTTTTAAAGTCTTCAAAACTGCAAAATACTTTATTATAATAAAATCTTTCTTGATCTTTTCTATGACTTCTTTCTACTTTTCCATTGTGCCTTGGTGTTTTTGGCTTTATTATTTTGTGTTTTATTCCTAATTCTTCTAGTTTCTTCTCAAACATTGTCTTCTTGTTTGTTTCATACAAGCTTAATCTATTAGTAAATTCAAACCCATTATCTGTTTGTATACATTCTATTTTAAATGGAAACTTCTTTATTAATATCTCTACAAACTCTGCTGACGCACTTGTACTTTGTTCTTTACTTGCCCATAATACTCTTTTTCTTGTGTATTCATCTATTGCTGTATATTGGTAGTACCTTCCGTCCATTTCTTTTACTTCTTTTGTTAAACTTTTTCCTGGTACATACTTTACATCTACTTGTACTCTTTCTCCTGGATATTTCATTTGTTCATATGGTTTTGGTTCATATTCTTTCTTTTTGCTTGGCGCTTTATTATATATTCCTATTCGTTGCATTACTCTATATAAGCTTGTTATTGTTCTTGTATATCCTGCTTGCCTTAATTTAACCCATAACACTACCGATCCAGTATCTTTATTTTTATACTTGTAGTCTTTAATTAATTTTATTTCTTTTTCTGTATGCTCATTTGGATGTCTATGTGGTCTTCTTGATTTATTCTTTAGTGATTGTGCTGTTCCATCATATTTTTCACGCCATCTGTATATTGTTTTTCTGTGCATTTTGAATTTTATTGCTGCTTTTATTACTCCATTTCTATAAGAATATTTTACAACTGATTGCTTATATAATATATCTTGTGTTATACTATTCATAGGAAATACCT
>CAOKHI010000067.1 GCA_948468275.1 uncultured Clostridium sp.
GGTCTTCATTACAAAATAAAATATATTACTTAGTCTTCGCTACTTACTGCTATTATCTGTGAATTGTAACTACGGATATTATAAAAATAAAAAAAATTATATAAATACTTGCAAAGAGTATATATTAAATATATAATATTACAAGACATGCAAGATGTAACTTTGTATATAGATAAGGAATATAATAATAAATGAAAGAATTTCTTAAAGAATTTAATACAATAGGAGAGATTTAAATGAGAAAATATTTTGGTACAGATGGAATAAGAAGAATTGCCAATACAGAGCTTACTCCAGAACTTGTATATAAGGTAGCAAAAGCAGGGGCATATGTTTTATCTAAAAACACAAATTCTACACCTACAATATTAATAGGAAGAGATACCCGTATATCAGGAACCCTAATAGAAAGCGCAATGACAGCAGGTTTTTTAAGTTATGGAGCAAATGTAAAACTATTAGGAGTTATACCAACACCAGCAGTTGCATATTTAACAAGACAATTAAATGCAGATGCAAGTGTAGTAATTTCAGCATCACATAATACATATGAATTTAATGGGATAAAATTTTTTAGCAATAAAGGGATGAAAATAGATGATTCATTAGAAGAAGAAATAGAACAAATAATGGATTCAGACAAAATATATGAACTTACTGCTACAAATGATAAAATAGGAGTATCAGAAATAAGCCAACAACTTATTGAAAAATATTGCGAATTTTTTGTAAAAACTTTTCAAGAAGATATAACAAAATATAATAAACCAGACTTCATAGTTGGAATAGACACTGCAAATGGTGCAACTTACAAAATAGCTGAAAAAGTATTTACAAATTTAGGAATTAATTATAAAATAATAAATAATAATCCAGACGGAATAAACATAAATGATAAATGTGGTTCAACACATTTAGAACAAATAAAAGAATATGTTGTAAAAAACAAATTAAGTTTAGGAATTGCATATGATGGAGATGGAGATAGATGTCTTGCAATAGATGAAAAAGGCAATGAAATAGATGGTGATATATTCTTAGCAATATTTTCCAATTATATGAAAGAAAAAGAAATATTAGAAAAAAATACATTAGTAGCAACTGTAATGAGTAACTTAGGTTTAAAAAAGTATGCAAATAATAATAAATTAGAACTAAAGCAAACAAAAGTAGGAGATAGATATGTTTTAGAAGAAATGTTAAAAAATGGATACAATTTAGGTGGAGAGCAATCTGGACATATAATATTTTTAGACCATAATCCAACAGGAGATGGAATTTTAACATCTTTAATGCTAATAAAAATTTTATTAGAAAAAAATGTTTCAGTTTCTGAACTTTGTAATATAATAAATGTATATCCACAAATCTTAATAAATGCTAAAGTTGCATCAGAAAAGAAATATGAATATGAAAAAGATGAAGAAATAAAAAATGCAATACAAAAATTAGATAAAGAATTTATGGATAATGGTAGAGTCCTTATTAGACCTTCTGGAACAGAACCACTAGTTAGAGTTATGTTAGAAGGAGAAGATAAAGAATACATAACGAAAAAAGCAAAAGGATTAGTAAAGCTAATCGAAGAAAAACTAAAGTAAAAATTTAAGGGGGAATTTTGATGTTTTTAATCAATGTAGCAAATCCAGCAGTAGTTTTATTATCAGTATTTTTAATAATGTGTTTATTGTATATAGGTAAAGAAGCAAAAAATGCATATGTTCCATTAATGTCATTAATAGTATATATAATATTATTAGTAATGCATGGAATACAATATTTAACATTAACACCACAATATGAAGCAATGGCATCAAAGATTACACTATGTCTTGCAGTAGACTTTATATTTGTATTTTTATCATACATATCATATTTATGGGTAGATGATATTGAAACTAAAGCAAAAAAGAAAAAGAGCATTGATAATAGTTTAGAGTGGTTTTGGAAAAATGTTTAAGATAAAAAATGAGGGGTTGCATTTGCAACCCTTAAAATAAAATAAGTAGGAGGTATAAATAATGGAAAAACCCAAATTTTATATTACAACACCTATATATTATCCAAGTGGGAAATTTCATATAGGTACAGCATATACAACAGTATTAGCAGATACAATAAAAAGATATAAAACACTAAGAGGATATGATACATATATGCTTACAGGAACAGATGAACATGGACAAAAAATACAAACAGTAGCAACTAAAAATAAAATGGAGCCACAAAAATATGTAGATAATATGGCAGATATGGCAAAAGATTTGTGGAAATTAATGCATATTGAATATAATGATTTCATTAGAACAACTGAAGAAAGACATAAAAAGACAGTACAAGCCATATTTAAAAAGTTTATTCAAAATGGAGATATATATAAAGGAACATATGAAGGAATGTATTGTATGCCATGTGAATCTTATTTTACAAAAACACAATTAGTAGATGGAAAATGTCCAGATTGTGGTAGAGAAGTTACACTAATGAAAGAAGAAGCATATTTTTTTAATATGAAAAAATATGTAGATAGATTAATTAAAGCATATGAGGAAATAGACTTTATTACACCAGAATTTAGAAAAACAGAAATGATAAACAACTTTTTAAAACCAGGATTAGAAGATTTATGTGTTAGTAGAACAAATTTTGACTGGGGAATACATGTTATAAGTGATGAAAAACATGTAGTCTATGTGTGGTTAGATGCATTAACTAATTATATTACAGCATTAGGATATATGTCTTGTGATGATACACTATTCAAAAAATACTGGCCAGCAGATTTGCAAATTGTTGGAAAAGACATAGCAAGATTTCACCTAATATATTGGCCAATATTTTTAATGGCATTAGATTTGCCATTACCAAAAAAAATACTAGTACACAATTGGATAATGATGAAAGATGGAAAAATGTCTAAATCTAAAGGAAATGTAATATATCCAGAATTATTAATAGATAGATATGGACTAGATGCAACAAGATATTTTTTATTAAGAGAAATGCCTGTAGTACAAGATGGAGTTTTTTCACCAGAAGGATTTGTAGAAAGATTTAATTTTGATTTATGTAATGATTTAGGTAACTTATTAAATAGAACAATATCTATGGTAAATAAATATTTTGCAGGAATTGTTCCTGAAGCTAATACATGTAAAAACGATGTTGATGAAGAATTGCAAAAAACAACAATTAAAGAGATAAAACTTGCAGAAGAAAAAATAGAAAAATTTGAAATAGCAAATGCATTAGCAAATATATGGAATATAATATCTAGAACTAACAAATATATAGATGAAACTTCACCATGGATATTAGCAAAAGAAAAACAGAGTGAAAAATTAGAATCTACAATGTATCATCTAATAGAAAATTTAAGAAAAATAGGAATTATGCTAATACCATTTATGCCAGAAACAGCACAAAATATATTAAGACAATTAGGAATAAAAAAAGAAGAACAACAAACATGGGAAAGTATTTATCAATACAATATTCTACAAAATATAAAAGTAATACAACAAGGAGAACCATTATTTATGCGTTTAGAAGTAGAAAAAGAGATAGAATATATTAAAGGAGCAATGAAATCGTAAAAAATAAGATGAAAAGAGGAAAAAATATGGGAAAAATATTTGTAATAGAAGGAACAGATGGAAGTGGAAAACAAACACAATTTAGAAAATTACAAGAAAGATTACATGATGAAAATATAAATTATAGAATAGTAAGTTTTCCAAATTACGAAAGTGTAACATCAACATTTGTAAAAATGTATTTATCTGGAGAATTTGGAGAAAATGCAAAAGATGTAAGTCCATATATAACATCAACATTTTATGCAGTAGATAGATATGCTACATATAAAAAGTATTTTGAAGATTACTATAATGAAGGTGGAATAATACTAGCAGATAGATACACAACTTCAAATATGGTTCATCAAGCAGGAAAAATAGCAAACAAAGAAGAAAGAGAAAAGTTTTTAAATTGGTTATGGGAATATGAATTTAAGTTATATGGATTACCAGTACCAACAAAAACAATATTTTTAAATATGCCACCAGATTATGCAATGAAACTTATGGAAGATAGAGAAAACAAATTTACACATGAATCTACAAAGGATATACATGAAAGAGATAAAACACATATACAAGATAGCTATAATGCTGCATGTGATTTGATACAGAAGTATAATTGGTATGAAGTAAAATGTGTAAAAGATGGAATGATTAGAAATATAGAAGATATACATGAAGAAATATACCAAGAAGTTAAAAAATATATATAAAATAAGAATTATTTACAAAAATATAATAAAAAGTAATCACAAAAAATAGCAAAAAAGAATGGAGTATAAAGTTGAAAAAATATGGTTTTTTTGGAGGAAGTTTTAATCCTATAACAAATGCACACATACAAATTGCACTAAACATATTAAAAAGATACAATTTAGATAAAATAATATTTGTTCCAGTAGGAAATAACTATCAAAAAGCAGAACTAATAGATGAAAAACACAGATACAATATGATAAAAATAGCAATACAAGACTATAAAACATTACAAGTATCAGATATAGAACTAAATTCAAAAAAAGACTATAAAGCAATAGATATATTTAAAATAATAAAACAAAAATATGTTAATACAGACATATTCTATATAATAGGAGCAGATAATCTATATAAAATGCCAAGTTGGAAAGAATTTGAAAAACTTGTAACATATAATTATATTATAATCGAAAGAGGAGAATTTGATTGCAACAAATTAATAAATTCAAATGAAATATTAAAAGAAAACAAAAATAATTTTAATATAATCGAAAACTCCAATTACTATTTAGATAGTTCTACAGATGTAAGAAAAAAAATAATAAGAAGCGATATAAAAAATATAGAAAAATACATAGACACAAGAGTAATGGACTATATCATACAAAACAATCTTTATAAAGATATAGTAAATATGTAAGATACATAATATTTTTCTAAAATAAAAACTATGCAAAAATTCTAAGAATAAATCTTAAAATTTTTACATAGTTTTTTATTTTTATATGTAAATATGTTATGAAAATAAACATCACAGCAGGAATAATATATAAACACTAAAAGTAAAATATTTAATTGACTTAATAAGTAAAGAAATATATAATATGAATATAATTGAAAAAGAAGGAAAAAATAAGATAAAAGAAGCAAAGGAGAAAGAAGAGAATGAGAATAAGAGCTAAAACAAAAAAGTTAAATAAATATGTAAGAAAAAATAAAGCAATAACATTAATAGCATTAATAATAACAATAATAATACTGTTAATTCTAGCAGGAGTAACAATTAGATTAATAATAGGAAATGAAGGATTAATAGGAAAAGCGCAAAAAACAGGAGAAGCATATTTAGAGCAAGAAGCAAGGGAGAAATTAGAAATAGCATTAGCAGATTTGCGAATAGATAAATATAGAGATAGTAGTTATAATAGTGAAGAATATATAGATAAAAAATTAGAAAAACAAGAAATGGTAGTAATAGGAGATATAGTAATAGTAAATGATTGGAAATTTGAAATAGACAGAAGTGTACCAAAAATAGGAAATAGTTTAGGAAAAGGAACACAAAATGAAGAAATAAAAATAAGTGCAGAAGCAAAAATAAGAGAAGACTATGTAAATGCAAATATATTAGGAAATATAG
>CAOKHI010000068.1 GCA_948468275.1 uncultured Clostridium sp.
AAGTTTTATAGCATTCAAACTACAAGCCCATTCAATTTTAGAGAGCAATTCTCTTCTTATCTTGTTTTTCTTCTTTACAATGCTAATCATACCACAACATCCTTCCTTTTTCAAGATAAAGGCGACAAAAAAATCAACCTTTACAGTTGATTTTTCAATATTTTCGTCTGGTGCGACGATTTTACTTAATGGAGCGAGTCGCATACAAGTTACGAACTTTGTTCTCTTTCTATAAATATTATATATGAATTCTTATTAAATTTCAATGAAATTATAGAATTTTTATTAGTTTTATAGTATAATTTTATTAGACTATACTTTTACGGAGGTAAAAATGAAGATAGGAATAGATATTGATGGTGTTTTAAATTCACAATATAATTTTTGTATAGATTACGGAACAAAATTTTGCAATAAAATTGGTAAGTATAAATTAGAAAATATAAATGTAATAGATACTACAGATATGTTTTTATGGGGAGAAGATATAGCACATCAATTTTGGAATAAATATAGAAAAGATTTAGCTATTATTTTACCAGCAAAGAAGTATTCTGCAGAAGTAATAAAAAGATTAAAAAATGAAGGCAATGAAATACATATAATTACAGCAAGAAGAAATAATGATGAATGGTTTTCTAATTCTCTAAAGAAAGATGTAGAAAATATTACAAAAAAGTGGTTAAAAGATAATAATATTTATTATGATAAAATTATTTTTGATGTAAAACACAAAGGAGAGTATTGCAAAAATAATTGTATAGATATTATGATCGAAGATGACCCAAATAATTTAAGAAAATTAATTGGTAATACTAATATAATTATATTCGATTATCCATATAACAGAAATTTTGAATTTAATAACATAACAAGAGCATATAGTTGGTATGATATATACTATAAAATTAAAAATATAAAGGAGAATAAAAATGATATTAGCAATAATTGAGAGAATTGAAAATGTAAAGAAAGAAGAACCTTTTAACTACAGATATTATTTAACTAAACATTATAAAGAGATATTTGATAAACTAAATATTTTATTATTTCCAATTGTTTCAAATAAAAACTTAGAAAAAGTATGTGAAATTTGTGATGGACTTATTGTAACAGGTAGTTGTATTGATATACCACCACATTATTATAATGAAGAACCTATTCAAGAAAAAAATTATGATATTGATGAATTTAGATTGGATAAAGCATCTATTGATTTATTTTCTAATGCTAATAAACCTATTTTAGGAATATGTGGAGGCCTTCAGTCTATAAATGTTTCTTTTGGTGGGACCTTAAATCAAAAAATAAATAATCATGATTTGAAAGAAAAATTACATAAAATAAATATTAGTGAAAATACATTTTTAAGAGATGTATATAATAAAAACATAAATGTAAATTCATTTCATAAACAATCTATTAAGGATACGGCAAATGGATTCACTATTTCAGCTATAGCTGAAGATGGTACTATTGAAGCAATAGAGAAAAACAATATTGTTGCAGTTCAGTGGCACCCTGAACAAATGGGTGATTTATTATTCTTTGAAAATTTTATAAATACATTTTTTAAAAAATAAAGGGTATGGGATTTCCCATAAATTGAAAACGTGCGGGAGTAGGTTTTCAGTGCTAGCTAGGACATAAAACTTAATTTGTCCTCACACATTTTATTATAAATTAGTTCCTTTAAAATTACTTCTTCTGCCATATTTTTATAGTTATTCATTATTTTTACCCATTCAAGTTGGTTATCCATTTTACTTTTTTCAGACAGTAATTTGTCAGAATTTTTGTATTGTTCCATCAAATAATTTAATCTATTTTCTGCTTCGATACTAACTGAAACAAGATGATTGGTTAGTTGATTTGTCATTAAAAGTGTTGTATAAAGCACTTTATTATTTGCTTTCAGATAGTGTAATCTTAAATAACCATATTTATTAATTTTTTCATTATTTTGTCTTTCAATTGTTAAGTTTGGTAATAAATAATCGCCAACTTTTATATAAATTAGTTCCATTTTTTATCTCTCACTTTCTTTATTTTTAATATTTTTTTCATAGAAATCTACTGTTTTAGTTTTGTTATTGTATTTAAAATAACATTGCTCTTTGTTTTTATCTATGACTTTAATTGTAAATCTATCAATTAAAATTAAAGTAAACTCGCCAATAGATAATTGATTTTTTAGGTAATTGAGAACTTTAAATTGTTCTATAGTATCTACTTGATTCTTTAAAATATTTTATTTCATTAATTGTTTCATTGAAAACTCCTTTCGCTTTCAATTTGCTTTGACTATTTCTTTTTTAGGTACTAATAATAGAAAATCTTTAGAAACATTTCCCTCAAAATAAGGACTGCCAATTATACCATCTACATAGAAATGACTACGTGCTTTAGCAAAAAAATCATCTACAAATCCACTCGGATATTCATTATTTGTCATCTTTAAAATAGATAAAACATTATAATCTTTTTTCTTGAGTTCTAATTCTTCTTCAGTTATTCCATTAAGATACTTAATTCCAACAGTATCATTTTTTAGGACAATATATAGATATTTAATAAATTCTGTACTGCTTTTGGTGATAAATTCATCTGTAAATTTTATATATTTAATTTCAATATTGTAGTTATCATCTCTTGTGATTTCTATTTGGAATATAAGCCTATGAATCATATCTCGCTTGGCTTCTCTTGATAATAAATTATAGAAAAAAGTGAAGTCCATTATCTTAACATTTGTAAAAATTAGTTTGCCATCTTTCTTTTTACAATCTAGTTTTTTAACAAGTTCTGTTGTATATTCTTTTGATTCGTTATCTGGATCAAGAGTGATTTTCTTTTTATTTAGTTTTTCAATCTCTTTTTTAATAACATCGTTTTTGTGGTTAATTGTTTCAACATCTAATGTAGAATTTAAATATAAATCTACTAATTTTTTCTCTTGTACTTTTAATTTATCAATGGCTTTTTCTATCTCTTTTACATCATTGCTTTTTGTAGAATTGCAAGTAATTATTTCATTATTCATACCCATCATAAAGATAGTTAATTCTTCTAAAACTCGTCTTAATTTAACTTCTATTTTTCAGTATTATAATGAAGCCCAAATCCACTACAATTATGATTTTTACATCTTAAATGATAGTAAACTTTTTGTTTTCCATTTGGATATTTAAAAGATTCTGACGAAGCCATTATTTCACCACATATAGGACACTTTACCAATCCTGAAAACAAATGAATAAACTCTCCATAGTTTGAGTGCTTATTTTTCACTAATACATTTCTAGTAGCATTCCAAGTAACTTCATCAATAATCGGCTCGCAATAGTCTTTTACTCTTAAAATATCTTTTTGCTTTCGCTTATATTTTCCATATTCAAATATACCAATATAAATAGAATTAGTAAGTATTTTATAAACTCTATCGCTTTGCCATTTGCCTTGTTTTAAATAGGCATTATTATTTTTCATAATCGTAGCAATACCTCTTGTAGATTGTCCATCTTGGCAAAGTTTAAATATTTCTTTAACAACTTGGGCTTCAATAGGCTCTACTTCTAAATGCCCTGTATCTTTATTTCTAATATAGCCATAAGGTGCTTTACTTGGATGAATGTGTTCTAGTGCCATTTCTTCCATTGCTCTTTTTGTTCTTGCACCAATTTCTTTTCTTTCTCTCTGACCAAATACTAAATTCATACCAAAAATCATTTCACCATTGGCAGTAGACACATCGTAAGGTTCAAGTATTAACTCAATCTTAACATCGTGTTCTTCACAGTAATTAAGTAACCAAAAGCTATCATAATTGTTTCTAGTAAGTCTATCTACCTTAATAGCAATTAACTTATCAATCTTTTTAGATTTAATATCTGCAAGTAATCTTTGCATTTCAGGTCTCATTAAATCTTTTCCAGAGTGTCCTGCATCATTATAAACATCAACAATACAATAATCGTTTTTCTCACAATATTCTTTAATCATACGAAGTTGTGAATCAATAGAATAACAATTATCTCTTTGGTTATCTGTACTAACTCTTACATATACTGCACATCTCATAAAATAATCATCTCCTCACTTGTTTCCTCACTGAAAGGCAAAATAGCAAACACTATATTGAGAATTCGTTAAATTTATTCTCCCATTTGTTTCCTCAATAAATTGATTAAAAACAGACACCTTTCATTTGTTTCCTCACTAAAACAGAAAAAATAAAGTCTAAATTTTTAATTTTTTTAAAATTTGTGTAATTTCTGATAATGAATATTTTTGACTATGCTCTTTAATAAAAAATGGTTTGTTAGATATTTCATTAACTTTATATTCTAGGATTGTAAGAGTAGTAGGATATGTAATTAAGTATTCAGTAGGATCTATAACCTGTAAATTAGTATGTAGAATATGTTTTATTGCACCTTTCTTAACTTTGTAAGTGTAATTTTTAATAACCTCCAAGATTTCAGTATTTGGCTTTAATGTTTCAATAATTTCAAATTTCAACATCAAAAAAGTCCTCCTTCCTAGAAAGAGAACTTTAAGTTTTATATAAAATAACAACTCACGATACCATATTGGTTCGTAAGTTGTTTTCAAATGGAGCGTTTTAGGAGGTTATTTGCGAAAAAATCGCCTGTTTTTATAGTACTCCTCCCACATTTTGCTCAAAAAAATAATTCGATTAATCAACTGATATATAAATTATAACATAATAAAATTATTTTTCAATAGATATTGCATTTTAAACAGATGTTTGACATACTGTTTCTATAAAAATACTAGGAGAGATGATACCATGAATGAAAATGAAATCGAATTAAAAAATAATGCTATTATACATAAGGATAATTCATTGAATAGACTAGATTTATCTTTTTTGAAACATATAGAATTAAATGAATATAAGAAAAGTGATTTATTAGCTTATTGGATCAATGACTTTGCCGAATATCATGATGAAGAAACAACATTTAATATTGCGAAATCTGGTATATACTCCGTGGAGATGTTATAAAAGTAAATTTAGGTTTCAACATTGGAAATGAATTAGGTGGATTACACTATTGCATTGTTTTAAATAAATATGATAATACAAGAAATGGCACTTTAAATGTTATTCCTTTAACATCAAGAAAAGATGGAAAAAAATATGATTCTTCTTCTGTAAATCTTGGAAAGGAGCTTTATAATGTTTTTCAAGATAAAATTGAAAAAGAAAAACAAAAGTTACAGCAAATATTAAATGAATTAGAAAAAATAAAAGATGTACCTATTAACATTCAAAAGATAATAGAAAAAGAACAAAAATATATTGAAAAAATGGAACAAGAAATTTCTAAAATGAAGAAAGATAGCATTGCATTAATCAATCAAATAACAACCATTAGTAAACAAAGAATTTTTAAAGATACTGTAAGAAGAAATGTAAAAATATCTA
>CAOKHI010000069.1 GCA_948468275.1 uncultured Clostridium sp.
AAAACTAAAATCCACTTAATAAAAAGGTGGATTTTAAAATAATAATTAAGGTTTTTCTAAAAATGAAATTAAAAACATTGTGATTTAAAATATATTATGATAAAATAGCATAAAACATATACAAGAAGAAAATGGAGGAGATTATGCAAGATAGACAAAAGCATATTAGAAATTTTAGTATAATAGCACATATAGACCATGGGAAATCGACATTAGCAGATAGAATAATAGAGATGACAGGTGTACTATCAAAACGAGAAATGGAAAGTCAAGTTTTAGATAATATGGATTTAGAAAGAGAAAGAGGAATAACAATAAAATCACAAGCAGTTAGAATGAGTTATGTTGCAAAAGATGGACAAGAATATACATTTAATCTTATAGATACACCAGGGCATGTAGACTTTAATTATGAAGTATCAAGAAGTCTTGCAGCATGTGAAGGAGCAATATTAGTAGTAGATTCAAGCCAAGGAGTAGAAGCACAAACACTTGCAAACGTATATCTAGCATTAGATAATGACCTTGAAATATTACCTGTAATAAACAAAATAGATTTACCAAATGCAAGACCAGATGAAGTAAAACAAGAAATAGAAGACATAATTGGAATAGAAGCACAAGATGCACCTTGCATATCTGCAAAATCTGGATTAAATGTAGACCAAGTTTTAGAAAAAATAGTAACAACAATACCAGCACCATCAGGAGATGAAAATTCTCAATTAAAGTGTCTAATTTTCGACTCATACTATGATAACTATAAAGGTGCAATAGCATATGTAAGAGTAGTAGATGGTAAAGTGAAAGTTGGAGATGAAATACTACTTATGGCAGCAAATAAAGTGTTTACAGTAGTAGAAGTAGGATACTTTGAACCAGGTACATACATAGAAGCAAAAGAGCTTTCAGCAGGAGAAGTAGGATATATTGCAGCAAGTATAAAAAACTTATCAGATATACATGTAGGAGATACAATCACTTTAAACAATAAGCCTGCAAAAGAACCTTTACAAGGATATAAAAAAGTAAATCCAATGGTATATTGTGGATTATATCCAATAGATGGAAGCGATTATGAAAATTTAAAAGTAGCATTAGAAAAACTAAAACTAAATGATGCAGCATTACAATATGAACCAGAAACATCTACAGCATTAGGATTTGGATTTAGATGTGGATTTTTAGGACTACTACATTTAGAAATAATAGAAGAAAGATTAGATAGAGAATTTGATTTAAGCCTAATTACAACATCTCCATCAGTAATATATAAAGTATATAAAACAGATGGAACAGTAGTAGAACTATATAATCCAGCAGACATGCCACCAACTCAAGAAATTTCATATATGGAAGAACCAATTGTAAAAGCACAAATATTAACACCAAAAGAATTTGTTGGTAACATAATGGAAATATGCCAAAATAGAAGAGGTACATATATAGACATGAAATACTTAGATGAAACAAGGGTTTCTATAACATACGAGTTGCCATTAAATGAAATAATATATGACTTTTTTGATAATCTAAAATCAAAAACAAAAGGATATGCATCATTTGACTATGAATTTAAAGAATATAGAAGAGCAGAACTTGTAAAACTAGATATAAGAGTTAATGGAGAGGGGGTTGATGCACTATCATTTATAGTACATAAAGAATCAAGTTATACAAGGGGAAAAAAGATGGTAGAAAAACTAAAAACAGTAATACCTAGACAACTATTTGTAATACCAATTCAAGCAGTAATAGGAGGACAAATAATAGCAAGACAAACAATTTCAGCAATGAGAAAAGATGTACTTGCAAAATGCTATGGAGGAGATGTTACAAGAAAGAAAAAGTTACTAGAAAAGCAAAAAAAAGGAAAAAAGAAAATGAGGCAAATTGGAAATGTAGACATACCACAAGAAGCATTTTTAAGTGTGCTTAAATTAGATGAGGAGTAAATATGGAAAATAAGAAAATATTTGATGATCATGTAGAAGGAAGAAATTCAGTATTAGAATTATTAGAATCAGGTAAAGACATAAACAAAATTTTCATAGAAAGTGGAGAAAAACAAGGTTCTATAAATAAAATTATAGCAGTAGCAAAACAAAGAAAAATTATTATTACAGTACTAGATAAATTAAAATTTAGACAAATAGCACAAACTAACAATCCACAAGGAGTAATAGCAATAGTTCCACCATTTGACTATTGTGATATATATGATATAATAGACGAAGCAAAAAGTAAAAATGAAGATGCATTCATACTAATATTAGATGGAATAGAAGACCCACATAATCTAGGATCAATTATAAGAACAGCAGAAACAGCGGGAGTACATGGAGTAATTATACCCAAAAGAAGAGCAGTAGCAGTAAACAGCACAGTAAATAAAGTATCAGCAGGAGCAGTTGAACATATGAAAATTGCAAGAGTAAACAATATAAATGATGCTATAAATACATTAAAAAAAGAAGGTATATGGATTTGTGGTACAGATGCTAATTCGAACAAATACTACTACAATCAAGACTTAACAGGTCCAATTGCAATAGTAATAGGTAGTGAAGGATTTGGAATAAATAAGCTTACAAAACAAAATTGTGATTTTTTAATTAAAATACCAATGCAAGGGAAAATAACATCTTTAAATGCTTCTGTTTCAACAGGTATAGTAATATATGAAGCAGTAAAACAAAGGATTAGTAAAAAATAAAGGAGAGAAAAAATATGAAATCAAAAAAAAGTAAAATAATAATTATAATAAGTATTATTGTAATAATACTTATAGCAATAACAATAGGACTTATACTATTTCTAACAACAGATATATTCAAAAGTAACCAAGAATTATTCTTTAAATATGCAATAAAAAATGATGTAGCTTTACAGATGCTAGAGAAAAATAAAGTCAATAACTTAGAACAAGCAAAATATTCTACAACAGGAGAAATAACATTTAATCTAATCTCAAACAATCCAGAACTTGCAAACCAAACAATACCTGCAAGAAACTTTAAAATTGAATATAATGCAAAAACAGATAAAGAACAAAACAATACGTCAGCTGAAGCTACTTTAAAATATTTAACAAAAGATTTATTTACATTAAAGTATATAAAAGATGGGGACAAATATGCATTAAAATCAGATGAAGTAATGAATAAATATTTAGCATTTCAAAATAATAATTTAAAAGAATACATCAACAAATTAGGAGTTCAAGATGTAAATAATATACCAAATAAAGTGCAAAGCATGAGCTTAGAAGAATTATTTTATATAAGTCAAGAAGATAAAAATGTGATTTTAGAAAAATATATAGAAGTAATAAATACAAAAATACCTAAAAAAAATTATACAAAAACAAAACAAAATATAACAATCAATAACAATACATATATGGCTAATGCATACATATTACAAATAACAAATGAACAGTACAAAGAAGTAAAAACAGCAATACTAGAGAATATAATGAATGATGAAATGGTATTAAATATATTAATATCAAAAATAAAATTAATAGATGAAAATTCAGATATAAATGCAGAAAAAATTAAAACATTTATTCAAGAAATATTAAACAAAGAAGACAATACAGACTATGGAACAAGAAAGATAACGATTTATGAAAAAGATGGAGAACTATTAAGAACACTATACGAAGATACAAATGGAGACATAACATTAGATTTTGCAAAAACACAAACAGCAAAATCACTAACAATTACAAACAATTATGAAATAGTAAAACAACCAGTACAACAACAAACACCAATAGATGATGAATTTGATACAATACAAGATGCAACTCAAAATAATAATACACAAAATAATCAAACACATAATAAAATAAAAGTTAAATCACTAGATATAGCAAAAGAAAAAAAAGAAGGAAATGTTCAAACAATTATAATACTAACATTAGAAGTAAATGAAAAGCCAGTAAAACTAGCAATCCAATCAGTAGCAAATGAAAATGTAGAAAATGCAGATATAGAAAATAAAACAGTAATAAATATTAATATAGCAGATGAAACATACTTTACAACAAATATAAAACAAACATCAACAATACAAGAAGATATACAAATAGAAAAACTAGATAATAATAATTCAGCAATAATAAATAATTTTACAGTAGAATATACTAATCAATTACTAACAGCAATAAAGGCTAGACTAAACCAAATATACCAAGAAAAACGAATACTAGCAACACAAGTACAAGCAACACAAAATCAGACTAATGAAAATAATCAACAAAACCAAGAAAATGCAAATCAGCAAATAGAAAATCAAATACCACAAAACGAGATATCACAAGATAATCAAATATCAAATGAAATACAAAATAATCAAATAATAAACCAAGTTCCAAACAATCAAGTACAAAACTCAACAGATACAGTAAATACTACTATTAATAGCATATAAAACAACAAACTACCTTTATAATAAAAAAAGGTAGTTTGTTATTTTACTTACAATTTTGAGTGTTTTTGCCGATAATAAATATATTATTATTGAATATAACCCCAAAATAATACAAACTATATAAACATATCTAGTAATAAGCTATGATATAAAAAATAATATAATTTATTAATTCTATTAGTCTAGTTTAAACATTTGATTATTGTAAAAAACTACCAATAAAAAAGTATTGAAAAAGCAAAGCAAATATGATAATATAAAAAAGAACCAAATAAAAAAGCAAACAAGGAAAAAAGTGTGAATTAAAAAAGAAAAAAATTCCAGTAAAAAAGTGTTGACATAAGGAAAAAAATTTGGTAAGATAAATATACAGTCTTAAGAAAAAGAAAACATATTAAACTAATATGAATTAGTAATAAGAAAGACAGTAAATAAAAAAACAATAATTACTAGTTTATTATTTTGCTTAAAAATGGATAAATACAAGAAGAAACGAGTGAAAGAGAATAATAAAAAAAGCAAAAAGATAAACAAAAAGTATTAGGTAAAAAAAATTAAAAAATTTTTGAAAAATATGTTGACAAAGAAAAAACAACATAGTATAATAAGTAACGTTCCATTTTGAGGAACAAAAGTACATTGAAAAGTAAACAATAAATCCTTTGAAAAAACCAATAAGCGGTAGTTATTTGTACTACCAAAAAAAACAAATAAAGGAAACTAAGCTAAGTTTAAACGAAGCTTGTAAAGAAAGATTTATAGGAAGTAGAAAAGAAACATTCTACAAAATATAGATACCAAAAACAAGAGAGTTTGATCCTGGCTCAGGATAAACGCTGGCGGCGCACATAAGACA
>CAOKHI010000070.1 GCA_948468275.1 uncultured Clostridium sp.
CCTCCACTACGGACTTTCACCGATTAGTCAAACGACATGCCTGTCGTACTAAAAGTTCAAGAGAATAGATTTTTAGTAAATCTATTCTCTTGAATTTTAACTATTCATCATCTAATGGACCAAATAATTCATCAAATTTTGCTTCTAATTCTTTTTGTAAATCTTGTGGAAGTTTGTCATCTTCTACTTGTGGCAATATTGGTGCTTCTGTTTGTGGTGTATTTGGTTCTAATTTAAATTCTGCATTATCAAATTGTGATTGCTGTGGTTCCTCAAACAAATCATCTAAAGATTCTACTTTTAAATTTTCTACTTGTGATTTGTCTTTTTCTTCTACATATGGATTATAAGGATTGTATTTCCTCCATTCCCCTCTTTCTATATCACCTATGTCATTATGGCTTATACTTACTGATTTTAATTTTTTTGCCATTGGTGTTTCAAAATAGTAAAATTTTCTTGCTTTTACAGGCTTTATTCCTTTTTCATAAATTATACATAAATCATTATCCATTCTTCTTAATTCATCTGGTGTCATAAGAGCTCTTGCCATAGCCTGGTCTGACACGCTTTTACCTTGTGTCCAATTATGTTTATCCTTATTTAGTGATATACTATCTCTTTCTATTGTTTTTTCACCTAATGCTTTAGAGAAATATTCTACTGTTTTTTGTGAATTACTTCCTAAAAATACATGTGTATCACAGTTACCAATTATTGTTTCATAAGATTTTTCATATACTGCTTCTAATTGGTCTAAATTTTGCAAAATAACACTAAATGATAACTTTCTACTTCTACTAGTAGATATCTTTTTATCAAAATCTGGTATTTTACCAATGTTTGCAAACTCATCTAATATAAAATATGTTGGTACTGGTAATTTTCCCCCACTTTTATCTGCAAAATCATATAACTGTTGTATCATTTGTGCAAAGAATATTGTTAGTAAGAAATCATATGCTGTATGTGTGTCTGATGATATTACATATACAGCTGTTTTCTTTTTTCCTATTTCTTCAAAATCTATTGTATTTGTAGATGTTAATTCTGCTATTTCTTTTGAATCAAATTTTCCCAATTTAGATTGTAATGATGATAATATTGAGCCATATGTCTTTTCTGGTGCAATTTCTATAGATTTATAATTCATTCTTGCTGGATGGTCATATGGTAATTGATTCATTAATTCTGTAAGTAAATTGCTTCCTCCTGTTTTATTTGCTGCTCTTACAAGTTCTGCACAACTTGCTAAGTTTTGTTCTTCTTCTGGTCTTGTTGCTATTAAATAATATATTAATGCTTTTAATAACATTTCTGCCATATCATCCCAATATGGGTCTTGTCCACTTTCTGATTTTTGTCCTTTTATTATTGTATTTGCTATTACGTCTACATCTAACTCACTTGAAATATGCATTAATGGGTTATATCCATCACTATATTGTGGTCTAACTAAGTTTAATACCTTTATATCATACCCATGTTGTTTTAAGTATCCTGCTGTAATATCATATAATTCTCCTTTTGGATCTGTAAATACATATGAACCTAACATTTGATATGCATTTGGTATTGAATATGATGCCGATTTACCAGATCCTGATCCGTCCAACTACTAGTACATTTACGTTTCCTCTTTTATCTACTGGTAAATAATTATCTTGTGCAAGTATTACTCCCTTTTTATTACTTAAAATTCTGTATTGTTCTCCATTTTTTGACCAATCGCTTGAACCATGTTCTATATCTGAAAATTCATTTTTAGGTGCTGTTTTTATTAATCCTATTAAGACAAATATCAAATACAGTATAGAAAATTTCCACAAAACACTAAAATATGTTCCTATATAATCTGCTGTAAATGTACTTCCTATTACTGTACCTAAATTTACTACTGAATCATATATACTTGAAATAAATTTATCAAATATAAATGTTCCATTTATTGTTGCATTTTTAATGCTATATGCAATTGGCATTACAAATACTATGGATAATATTACCCATAGTATAATAAATATTAAAAAATTTCTTTTATTTCTTCTTAACGCTCCTTGTACTTTATAATTCATGTACCTCACCTCTTCTTTTGTGACTATCCTATCTTACAGGTTGCTCTACTACTTGTTTTTCTTTGGCTCTATCCCAGAATTTTACATTTATATGTTTATTACCTTCTTTATCTGCTATAAAATCTCCTAATGTTATTGCTATTTCTCCTTCTAATATTGTTCTTCCTTTTTCAGGAAGTACTTTCTTTCCTGCTCTTTCATCATTTGTTATTATACCTTTTTCTAATGTTTCTGCTGGTTGAACTCCTGCCATAACAATTTTAAGGTTTTTTGAACTTTCACTTGAATTTTTCATTATATCCTCCTTGATTACTCTTCTCTTATCTCAAATGCAAAATAAGATTTATATGGTTTTAGTTTACATTTCCCTTTTATTTCATTTGTTTTTTCATCAAAATAAACTATTGGTTTTACTTCTTCTGTTGTTTCTGGATCTATAATTGATATAGGTCTTTTAAAATTTGGTGTATATTTAAATTCTTTATATTCATATTCTTTTTCTGAATATAAAGTATCAAACTTAATTGGCATAGGCTTTTTTGAAATCCTAAGCTTTTCTTCTTCCATTATTCCTGTATTAACAACTACTTTTTCTTTTCCAAATGAAAGAATTACTAGTTGTTCTCCTTCTGGAGATGGATTATCTACAAAAAAAGTTTTCTTTTTTAAATCACCTTTTAATTCCTCCATATAGTCTAATCTTTCCACTGTATACTTTGGTGATTCTTTTAAAAATTCTTTTTCTGTTTTGTTTATTTTATATATTACTGTATTTACTTCTTTTGGATCGGTTATGCTAAAATGCTTGCCTTGAACGCTTTGCATACATTTACACCCCTTTTTACTTTTTTATCATATGTATAGTTCATTTTGTTCATCACTATACTTAATTATACTATTATTTCACATGTATGTCAATAATTTTAATGTTTGAAAATTATGTTAAGTTTCTTCTTGGATTAAATTTTGAAATTTGTTTTAATTCTTGATATAGATCTTTTTCTTTATCTGTCATTTCTTGTGGTACCATAATTTTTACTTCTGCTATTAAATCTCCTCTTCCACCTTTTCCATCTTTATATCCCTTTGAAGGTATTCGTAATACTTCTCCACTACCAATTCCTTCTGGTATATATACAGAAGATGTTTCATCTATTCCTTTTACATCTACTCTTGTTCCTAATGCTGCTTCCCAAGGGGTTAGATATAAATTTGTATATAAATCATATCCCTTTAATTGTAATTTTTTATCTTGTTCTATTTCTATTTTTATAAATAAATCTCCACTTTTACCACCATTTTGACCAGCTTTTCCTTGTCCTATTAATCTAATTTTTTCATTATCTCTAATTCCTGCTGGTACTTTTATATTAAATGTTTTCATACTGCCTTCTACTGTTCTTAAAGATATTCTTTTATTCATACCATAAAAAGCTTCTACAATTGGTATTTTTATAGAAGTTTCAATATTCTCACCTTTTATTGGTGTCTTCTTTTTATTTTTTTGATTAGCATTATCTGTATCTACTTCTTGCTCTGTGCCTCCAAAAAACATATTAAAAAAATCACTAAACAATGAACCTTGATTTCTTTTACTTTCTTCATATTCTTCTTTTTTTCTTTTATTTCCTATATGTGTATTCCACATCCTATCATATTTTCTTTTTGAAGATGAGCTTGATAACACTCTATATGCTTCATTTATATCTTTAAATCTTTCTTCTGCAAATTTATTTTCAACATTAACATCTGGATGGTATTTTTTTGCTTGTTCTCTATATGCAATTTTTATTTGTTCCATTGTTACTTTATTTGTCTTAAGTTCAAGTATTTTATAATAATCTTTAAATATCATTTAACATCCTCCACATCCATGGTGACATAATTATATCAAGTTATTATGAATTTTACAATATGAGAATGAAAAAATTTTGCACTAACTTTATTTAACCATTACAGTTCACATCATATATAATAAAATCCGCTACGGCTAAGTAATATATTTTATTTTTTCATTTCGCCCTCCAAGCTCACGGGTATTCCCCCGCCTCAATGGGCTGTCGGGTCTTCATTACAAAATAAAATATATTACTTAGTCTTCGCTACTTACTGCTATTGTCTGTGAATTGTAACATTTAACCTTTTTATGTATTTTTATTAGTTTTTCATATATTTTTAAATTTTAAGGGTAAATTGCTTATGACTTTTGTGTATTTATTCGTTTATTAATTTTTATCTATACTATAAGAATTTGCTTACATAAAAATACAACAATTGTACAGCAAATTTTATATTAAATTGTGATAATACATGTTAAGCACCTATATTATAAAATAAAAGACCTATTCTTAATTTAGAATTGGTCTTTTATTTTTGGATTTATTTTGTTTTCATTTTTTATTAGTGTTAAATTTCCTCTTTTAAAACTAAAGTTTGTTGCTTAGCATTTTTGTTAGTGTCAAATAGCCCCGTCCTTACTTACTCATTATTTCTTGTTTTTTGGTCGTAGTTGTTTTAATGTTATTGCTTCTATTAGTAATAACATTGCCATTAGTAACCAACATATTTGTAACATTGTTTTTTCTCCTGTGCTTATTCCTATTATTGCTTCTGCTGAGCCTGTATTGTTGTTGTCTTTTTCTTTGTAGTTTAGGTCGTTTGTTGTTCCTTCTAGTGTTACTGTGTTTTTCTTTGTTCCTAAGTTGTTTATTCCATTTTTCCATTTTAGTTCTATTGGGATTTCGATGCTTTCTCCTGGTTTTAACTGCTTTGATTCTGTTTTACTTACTATTTTATTTCCTTGTTTTTCCCAATTGTTTTTGTTTTTT
>CAOKHI010000071.1 GCA_948468275.1 uncultured Clostridium sp.
GTGTAAAAAATTACCAAAAAGTATTGCAAAAATAGAAAAACTCTAGTATAATGCTATGTACAGATAAAAAGAGATTATTACTTTAGACTTTCTCTCTAGATCTGTAAGAAATTTAAAGAATGTTTTTCGTAAACAGAAGAACAAAATACTAGAGAATGCAATCTCTAGTATTTTTTTGTAAAAAGCAACCCCATAAATATGGGGTGCTTAGTAGATAATATGTACTAATCAAACATCTTTAAGATGTATGCAATAATGATTAGCACAAGAAATTTAAGAATGTTTTTCATCTTTTCACCACCTTCCCAAATGATGAATAAAGAAGAACAGAACTATTATACGACTAATATAAAAATAAATCAATAAAATTTTACAAAAAAATAATTTCTAACAAAAATGTAAAAAAATGTAAAACGGTAAAAATTACATTTTTAATACCGTTTCACAAATATCTTTACAGGAATTTCGTTTGGCAAGTAAACGTGCATTTACTTTCATTTTTGTCATAAGTTCAGTAGAATTAAAAATGTTTTGTAAAACTTCTTTTGTATTATCTTTTTTCTTAATCCACACAGCAACTTTCATATTTTCCAAAAATTCTGCATTTTCTTCTTCCTGACCAGGAATTGGATTAATAACTATAATAGGTAAACCAGATGCTAAACTTTCTGTTGTTGTAAGACCACCAGGTTTTGTAATTACCATATCTGAAATACTCATAAGTTCTGGGATTTTTGTTGTATAATCTAATATTTTTATAGAATCTTCTCTATGAGCTTCTGTAACTAAATATTCAAAACTTCTTTTCATTTTTTCATTTCTTCCAGAAATAGCTACAACTTGAATGTTTTGAAAGTTTTGTACAAGAGTTTTTAACATATTGTAAGTTTTAGATTTTCCTAACCCAAATTCACCGTCCAGCAAAAAATAAAATAGTTTTTTTATTAGGCTTCAAACCAAAATTTTTTAAAATTTCTTCTTTGTTATAACTTTTTAAAAACCTATTAGATAAAGGGATACCAGTAGCAAAAATCTTATTTTTATCTATTCCTTTTTTTATCAAAGCATCTTTCATACCATCATGTGCAACAAAGAAATAATCTGTTAAATCAGATTCTACTAACCATTGGTCATGTGGTGCGTAGTCTGTCATTATAGTTGCAATTTTAGAGTTAATTTTACCTCTACGTTTTAAAACAGCACACATTTGACTACCAAATGGATGAGTGGAAATAACTATATCTGGTTTATATTCTTGAAGTAATTTATTTAGTTTTAAAGACATTATTTTATTAGATGTAGTACTAATTTTAGCAAGTGCGCCTTTTTGGGATTTTGAGTAAACACGTCCCCATGCCCAAGGCATTTTCTTTGCCATTTCGTTATATGCAGTAGTGGTAAGCTTATTTAAAGATTTATTAACATATTTAACACAATCTACTAAACTTGTTTCAACATCTGAATGATTTTCTTCAATATATTCTTTTATAGAACGAGCAGCAGATAAATGACCACCACCATAAGATGCATAAAAAATTAAAATTTTCTTCATTAAAAAAATCTCCTTAAAAAATTTATATTAAAATTTTACCATATAAAAATTAAAATATCAAAAAAATAATAAAAATTAATAAATTAGGAATATTTTATAAGAAATTTTACAAAATAAAAGTAAAGTTGAATTTAAGAAAGGAAGATTATAAATTGAAAAAGATATTAAAAATATTTATGGTAATAAGTTTAATTTTTATTACAATAATATCAGTTATTTGGATAATGAATATAGATATTAATGAAAATAATGTATATGCAGCAAGTAGTGGTAGTGCTTCAGATTTGCAATTAATGGCAAGAGCTATAAATGGCGAGGCAAGAGGTGAACCTTATGAAGGACAAGTAGCAGTACGGAGCAGTTATCTTAAATAGAGTAAAAAATTCGAAATTTCCTAATACAATTGCAGGAGTAATTTATGAAAAAGGAGCTTTTACAGCAGTAGCAGATGGTCAGATAAATGTACCAATTAAAGAAGGATCAACAGTAGTAAAGGCAGCTCAAGATGCATTAAATGGTTGGGATCCAACAAATGGATGTATATATTATTTTAATCCAAATACTGCAACAAATAAATGGATTTGGTCAAGACCATTAGTTAAAACAATTGGTAAACATAGATTTTGTAAATAATTGCAACAAATATTATATATATATAAGTATGTTACTTATTATGTATAAATAAATTTAGTATTAAAAAATTAATTATAAAAAAGAAAGGAATGTTTAGTATGAATGTAAAGGAAAAGGTTATGGATTGGAAGAATAGACTGCAAGATAGACATATGTTAAGTGTAATAGTAGTTATGGGAGCTATTATTATTGGGCTTGGATTATTTACTTATAAAAAGCAAATGGAGTTTAGAACTGCGTCTGAAAATTCATATAATATGGCATTTTATGAATTAGTGGATTATGTACAAAATGTAGAAACTTATTTAGGAAAATCACTTATCTCTACATCACCAGAACATGGAGCACAAACTTTAACACATGTATGGCGAGAAGCAGATCTTGCACAAAGTTATCTTTCGAGGTTACCAATAGGTTCACAGGAATTATCAAATACAGCAAAATTTTTAAATCAGGTAAGTGATTATAGTTATACTTTATCACAAAAAAATATATACAAAGAACAACTAACTCAGCAAGATTTAGATAACTTAGAACAATTACATGATTATAGTGTAGAATTAAAAAATACACTAGTACAGTTATCAGCAGATATGAATGAAGGACGTATAAGTTGGGGAGAATTGACTAAAAAGGGAACTGTAGCTTTTGCACAACAAGTAAGTAATATTTCTCAAGATAGTTTTTCAAATTTAGAAGAAAATTTTCATGAATATGCAGGACTAATATATGATGGTGCTTTTTCTGAGCATTTAACAAACCCTGAAAGAAAAGGATTAACAGGAGAAGAAATAGATGAAGAAAGAGCAAAACAAATAGCAATAGAGTTTATAGGTCAAGAAAGAATAGAAGAAATATCATTAAATGGATTTTCTGAAAATGGTAATATACCATCATATGATTTTTATGTAAAAGCAAAAAATGCAGATGAGAAAAATAATGCTACTATATCAATATCTAAAAAAGGAGGTCATATAGTTCTTAGTAATTATAATAGAGATGTAGATGTTGAAAATATAACACAAGAGCAAGCAGCACAAATAGGAAAAGACTTTTTAAATAGTAGAGGATATACAAATATGAAAGATACTTACTATTTAAAACAAAGTGGAATTGTAACAATAAATTATGCATATGAGCAAGACGGAATAACGATGTACCCAGATTTAATAAAGGTAAAAGTAGCATTAGACAATGGAGAAATATTAGGAATAGAAACAAGTGGATATTTAAATTCGCATGAAGAAAGAAAATTAGAGCAAGTAAAAATAACAAAACAAGAAGCAAAATCAAAATTAAATCCGAAGCTTGAAATTAAAAGTGAGAGTTTAGCAGTAATACCAACACAATATCAAACAGAAATTCTGTGCTATGAGTTTAAAGGAAAAGTAGATGATACAGATTTCTTAGTATATATAAATGCACAAACAGGAAAAGAAGAAGATATTTTAGTAATTATAAATACACCAGATGGAACATTAACAATGTAGATAATTGTAAACCTCAAAACGAAGATTTTGTCTAAAAAAGAAAAAATTACTATAGTAAAAAATAATACTTAGGATATAATATAACTATGAAGAAAAAAACAATTAAAAATCGTCAATGTTTCTGATATTTTATTATGAGAATTGTGCAATCTTCATATAATAGGAGGTATTATTTATGTCTAGAAACACAAAGTTAATATCTGATAATTTAAGAGAAGAAATAGCAAAAGAATTAGGTGTATATGAACAAGTAAAAAAAGATGGTGGTAGTTGGGGAAATGTTTCTTCAAAAGACTGTGGAAATATAGTAACAAAAGCAATAGAAATAGCAAATAGAAGTGTACAATAGTATTATTTTAGGCACATATTAAAACAGTAGTTTTAATATGTGCTATTTAATTTAAGTAAGAAATCTACTTATACCTATACATATTAATAAAACACCAGATAAAACATTCCAAATATTTTCTGGAATATTAGATATAGCTAATATTTTTGAGCCTACAAATCTTCCTACACTTAAAAATACTAATTGAAAAGTAGCAACTAATATAGGAAATAGGAATGATGTATATCCAATAACACTACTACATATTCCAATACATATAGAATCTATTGAAAGAGCCAATCCTAAAAATAAAGCTTCTTTGCAATCAATTTTTTTGGAATTGTCTAAATCAGAGGAAATAGGATTACGTATTATTTGTATAGTAATACCTAAAAATTCAATAAAAATTTTATAGATTTTCGGTTCATTTTTTGAATGTTTTGTAGATGTTATTTTGTATTTAGTTTTTAAAGCTTGAAAAATTACCCATAAACCCATAAAAATTAAAAACATAGCACCAATATAACTAGTTATAGTTTTAGAAAATATTGAAGTTATAATTTTTCCAATAAAAATAGATAAGCTAGTTATTAAAATAGACATTACAAATAAAATAATGTTAGATGCTTTAGAAATTTTTGTGTTTCTAAGACCATATGTAATGCCTATTCCTAAGGAATCTATACTAACAGAAAGTGCTAAAACTAAATAGGTAATTAGCATAAAAATTCACCTCATTAACATAATATGTAAAAATTATGTTAATGTGATTTGACAATT
>CAOKHI010000072.1 GCA_948468275.1 uncultured Clostridium sp.
CATTACAAAATAAAATATATTACTTAGTCTTCGCTACTTACTGCTATTGTCTGTTAATAGTAACTTTATTTTTTATTCAATTCCTAAGTATTCATTATATGTAACTTCTTTGTCAACTATTTTATCTTCTTTTATATCTATTATTCTATTTGCTACTGTTTGTGTTAATTGGTGATCATGTGATGTAAATAATATATTTCCCTTAAACTTTGTCATTCCTTCATTTACAGATGTAATACTTTCCATGTCTAAGTGGTTTGTTGGTTCATCAAATATTAGAAAATTAGCTCCTGATAGCATCATTTTAGATAGAACACACCTTACTTTTTCTCCTCCAGATAATACATTTACTTTCTTTAATGCTTCTTCTCCTGAAAATAACATTCTTCCTAAAAAGCCTCTTACATATGTTTCATCTGGATCTTTTGAATATTGTCTTAACCAATCTACTAATATCATATCTGAATTAAATAAGTAATTATTATCTTTTGGAAAATAGTTATTTGTTATTGTTGTTCCCCAAATTAGTTCTCCTTCATCTGGCTCTATTTCTCCTGCTATTATTTGAAATAATACTGTTTTTGCATTTTCATTGTCTGCTAAAAATGCTATTTTATCTCCTTGTTTTACTGTAAATGATATGTTGTTTAATATTTTTTCTCCTTCTATTGTTTTAGAAATATTTTTAACTTGTAATATTTCTTTTCCTGGTTCTCTATCTGGCTTAAAGTCTATGTAAGGATATCTCCTATTTGATGGTTTTATTTCTTCTAATTCTATTTTTTCTAATGATTTTTTTCTAGATGTTGCTTGTTTTGATTTTGAAGCATTTGCACTAAATCTTGCTATAAAGTCTTGTAATTCTTTTATTTTTTCTTCTTTTTTCTTATTTGACTCTTTTGCTTGTTTTAATGCAAGTTGACTTGATTCATACCAAAAATCATAATTTCCTGGATATACTGTTATTTTTCCAAAGTCTACATCTGCTGTATGTGTACATACTTTATTTAAAAAATATCTATCATGAGATACTACTATTACTGTATTTTCAAAGTTTATTAAAAATTCTTGTAACCAGTCTATTGTTTTTAAATCTAAATCGTTTGTTGGCTCATCTAATAATAATACATCTGGATTGCCAAATAGACTTTGTGCAAGTAGTACTTTTACCTTGTCCCTTGCTTCTAATTCTTTCATATATTTATAATGATTTTGGTTTTCTATTCCCAAATCGTTTAATAACTGTGCAGCATCTGATTCGGCATTCCACCCATCTAGTTCTGCAAATCTTTCTTCTAGTTTTGCTGCTTTCATTCCATCTTCTTCTGAAAAATCTGGTTTTGCATAAATTGCTTCTTTTTCTTTCATTATTTTATAAAGTTCATCATTTCCCATCATAACTGTATCTATTACTTTTTCTTCTTCATATGCAAAGTGGTCTTGTTTTAATACAGATAATCTTTCTTGCTTGTCTAAACTTACTTCTCCTTTGCTTGGTTCTAATTCACCTGATAATACCTTCAAAAATGTAGATTTACCTGCTCCATTTGCTCCTATAATGCCATAACAATTACCTTTTCCAAACCTAATATTAACATCTTCAAACAAAACTCTTTTTCCAAATCTAATTGTAACTCCATTTGCTACTAACATATTTACCTCCCAATCTTTTAGTTCGTTTGTACATTATACAGTATTTTACCATATTTTTCAATATATAAATTTTTTTCATGTCTTTATGCTGATTTAAGTTTCGGTATTTTTTAAAAATTAAAATTTAGTATTATTAGTAAAATGAGTTTTTATCAAAAAAATTAAATTGTTTGCCATTTGAAACAGCAAATTAAGTTGTATCAAGATACTCAGAAAAAAATACCGAAACTTAAATATCCTAATTATCGACCTATATATATATATATATATATATAGGTTATAATATGTATAACAAATAGATATTTACATATAATAATAATGGTTATTTAAGGGCAGAATATGAGGCAGCTACCACGCCATAGATGGTCTGAAAAGTGATGTAGGGTACGCCGTCCTACTGAATAACCAAATTAAAAGAGGTAGTTTTTAAAACTATCTCTTTATACTTTCTTATATTCTTTTGCTATTATCTTATTTTTTAGTTTTACTTTACTTATTGGGTAAATACTTCTTAAAAACAAATCGCCTTTTTGCTTTATTCGTATTGCTACAAGTGTTAATTCATCAATCTTTTTTATGTATTCAATACTATTATTATTTTTATTATATCCTACATAATCAGGGCTATTTATTATTAAAGGTATATTCTCCATACTTTTATTATATGATTGTTCGTTTTTAAAATCTTTTTTTGGTCTTCACAATGTGCTATTCTATCATAAGCAAATTTTATATTACGTGGTTTTTCTTCTAGTTCTAATATATCTATAATTTTATTGTTTAATTCTCCAACTTTTAATATTTGTTTTTCTTCTCTTATTCTTTCAACATCTAGTTTATTCATATTATTACTACCTTTCTTAAATGTATCTATAATATTATACAATGCTTTATATATCAATACTTTTAACATTAAAATCAATTGTGAAATTACATTTTTTATTTTCTAAGTCTTCATAATTTTGCAATTTCCTTATATATAAAAAAACATATATATAAGTACTTAGTAAAATTATAGAGGCTGTTAATAAATACCCTTTTTACAAAATTGTACCCACAAACCTGCATGGTTTATGGGCTACTTTTTAGATAACATATTTTAATTATTAGCTCTTTAAAAACATACTAAAAATTAGTCATGATCAAATAGTAATTTTATTGCCCATAAACCAGATATTCCAACTAATGCATATACTATTCTTGCGATTATTGTCATATCTCCAAAAATCATTTCTACCAAATTAAAATCAAACACACCTACTAATCCCCAATTTATAGCACCTATTATAACCAATATTAATGCTATTTTATCTATTATTTTCATATTTACACTCCTTTTTGTTTTTTTATATTATCTGCTATTTTATTGTTTTTATTCATATCATATTAGGTAATTTTTTCAAAAAAAAGATTTTAGATAATTTTATCTAAAATCTTTTTTATTAATTTAATAAATCTCTTCTTTTCAACATTAAAATAGCAACAACTGTTACAAGAACAGACACTAGCACTAATATTGGAAAACCATATGGGTTGTCTTGTAATGGTACAGGTACATTCATTCCCCATAGGCTTGATATTAATGTTGGTATAGCAAGTATTATTGTAATTGATGTTAAAAATTTCATTACTCCATTTAAGTTGTTTGATATTATAGAAGCATATGCATCCATTGTGCCATTTAAAATATCACTATATATCTTGCTCATTTCTATTGCCTGTTTATTTTCTATAATTGCATCCTCTAGAATGTCTTCATCTTCATCATATAATTTTAATATTTTTCCTCTTAAAGTTTTTTCCATTACTAATTCATTTGATTTTAATGATGTTGTAAAATAAACCAAACTTTTTTCTAAACTTAATAGTTTTAGCAATTCTCTATTTTTCATCGAGTTCTTCAAAATAGATTCAGCTATCTCTGTTTCTTTATTTATCTGTTTTAAGTATGTTAAATAGTGAGATGCATTTACAAACATTATTTGAAATAGGAATCTACTTTTTTTATAAGTAGAAAATGCTTTTATCCTTTTTTTCTCAAAACTATCTATTATAATATTTCTCTTCAAAGATACTGTAATAAAAAATTCATCTCTTACTACTATCATACCAAGAGGCATTGTTGTATGTATTTGTGATTCTTTAGTTTTTTCTAAAATTGGAACATCTATAATAAACAATATTGTTCCATCCTCATCTTCTTCATCAATTCTGGCCTTTTCTTCATAGTCGAGTGAATATCTGATAAAATCTTCATTTATTTTTACGTTTTTACAAACGTCTTTTATTTCATCTTCTGTTGGATTTATCATATTAATCCAACTACCTTTTTCAAATTCCTTAATTACTTTAAATTCATTTGTTTTAGCATCTGAGTTGTATATCTTTATCATATAATCACCCCTTATATTTTATAACTAAAAGTAAATAGTACTTATTTTTATTCTTATGTACTATTCACCTTTATCCCTTTTGTCTATAATTATATGATACTACTTGTTGTAAGCTTTGTCAATGTAAATATTTTTTATGTTTTGTTTTTTTGTTTGTTCAATTTTTTCTAAAAAACTACGTACTTTTTCAAAAAACAATCTACAAACTTTATAGTTCGCAAGTTGTTATGAAATGTTGGGGCGGGTCTTCAGGGATTCGAACCCTGGACCTTGGCATTAAGAGTGGGTTGCTCTAGCAAAATTACTAATCTTTAATTTTCCTTATAATATCAATACTTTATAGTAATCCAATAGTTTAAGGAATTTTTGGTTTAGTGCAAATAATCGTAAATAAAAGTATATAGTGGCATATAAATCCCCAAAGTTGGGGAAATTATCAGAATAAATTTCAAAAAAATACTTGTCATATTTTAAAACTTATAAAATATTTTCATTTGAGAATTTTTTCGTTAGTTCAAAACCATTGAAGGAGTAAGTATAAAAAGTCATAAA
>CAOKHI010000073.1 GCA_948468275.1 uncultured Clostridium sp.
AGAAGAAACACAAGGAACAGGTACATCAGGAGAAAACCAAACAACAAATGGAACAGGAGAAGGAAATAGCACAGAAGGAATAGGTGATGAAACACAAGATAAAGAAACATCAACACAAGGACAGAAAAAAGAAAAAACATATGGATACCAAATAACAGGAAAAGTAGGAGAAAAATACGACACAAAAGAAAAAGACATACCATACTACACCTACCTTGCAAACCTAAAACCAACAAACGCATCAGGAACCCTAACCCAAAACGACGACACAGTAATATACTACTACGAAAGAAAACCATTCAACATGAAACTAGAAAAGAAAATAACTACATTAACAGTAAATGGAGAAAGTAAAAATGTAGGAAAAGGAAAAACAGTAAAACTAGATATAAAAGATAAAGAAATAAACGAAACAAAAGTAGAAGTAAGCTATGAAATAAAAATAACAAACACAGGAGAAATAGCAGGAAATGCTACAGTATTAGAAAACATACCACAAGGCTTACAAACATCAAGTAAAAATCCAACATACTGGACCAAAACACCACAAGGAATGAGCACAACAACAAAAGAACTAAAACCACAAGAAAGCACAACACTAATAGTGAACTTAGAATGGACGAAAAATGCAGAACAATTAGGAAAACAAGAAAACAGAGCCCAAATAGTAAAAACAAGCAACAAAGCAATCTTTGAAGAAACAACAAAAGAGGACAATGTAGAAACAGCAACATTAATACTAGGAATAAAAACAGGAGAAGAAGCAAAACTAATAGTAATAATAATAAGCTACATAGCATCAATAGGAAGTTTTGTACTATTATATGAATATGAACTATACCAAAAAGAAAGAAAAAAAGCAGTAAGAATGGTAAAACTAGAAGGACAAAATGTAGTGGTTAGAAAAGAAATACAAAAATAAAAACAAAAAAATAATAATCGATGATAGTATATAGTGTAAAATTAAAGTATATCACCGATTATTATTTATTTATTTATATAGAATTATATTAATAGTTGTTATAATTCACAGTATACAGTTACAGTTCACAGCATATATAATAAAATCCGCTACGGCTAAGTAATATATTTTATTTTTTCATTTCGCCCTCCAAGCTCACGGGTATTCCCCCGCCTCAATGGGCTGTCGGGTCTTCATTACAAAATAAAATATATTACTTAGTCTTCGCTACTTACTGCTATTGTCTGTAAATAGTAACAGTATACACAATAAAATTCAATATAGTTAAGTAATATATTTTATTTCACTTTCCAAGCTAATGTGAAAAGTCGTTATGATTTTGTGATTAACAATAAAAAACTCATTATAAAAATGTGTATATAATTTAAAAAAGTCGTTTGATTTTTGTGATTGATAATGTTATAATTATATATAATATTTATAAATTAGTATGAGGAGAAAATGAATGTATAGAAGAAAAATGAAAGAATTGAAAAAATGGAAAGAATCGGAAAAAAGAAAACCATTAATAATTAGAGGAGCAAGACAAGTAGGAAAAACTTGGTTAATGAAAGAATTTGGAAAAAAATATTATGATAAATGTGCATATATAAATTTTGATGATAATACAAGAATGAATAAACTATTTGAAGAAGATTTTGATTTAGAAAAAATAATACAAGGATTAAAAATAGAATCAGGAGTAAATATTGAACCTAATAATACATTAATAATTTTAGATGAAATTCAAGAAACACCAAAAGCATTAAAAGCACTAAAATATTTTTATGAAAATGCAAAAGAATATCATATAATATCAGCAGGCTCTCTTTTGGGAGTAGCAATACATGAAAAAACATCATTTCCAGTTGGAAAAGTAGATTTTTTAGACTTAATGCCACTTAGTTTTTTTGAATTTATAGAAGCATTAGGAGAAGAAGAATTAAAAGAAATATTAGAAGATAACAATTTTGAAATGATAAAAGTGTTCAATACAAAAATAAAAGAATATTTAAAACTTTATTATTATATAGGAGGTATGCCTGAGGCTGTTAGCACATATGTAGAAAATAAGGACTTATTAGAGGTTAGAAAAATTCAAAAAAGATTATTACAAGCATATGAGCAAGATTTTTCAAAACATGCACCTATAAATATTGTACCCAGAATTAGACAATTATGGAACAATATTCCAACACAACTTGCAAAGGAAAATAAAAAATTCATTTATGGTTTACTAAGAAAAGGAGCTAGAGCTAGAGAATATGAAATAGCATTGTCATGGCTTATAGATTGTGGATTAATATATCAAATAAATAGAGTAAATAGTGGGAAAGTTCCGTTATCTGCATATCAAGATTTTAATGCATTTAAACTATATATATTAGATGTTGGACTGCTATCAGCTATGGCAGGAATTGATGCTAAGACTATATTAGAAGGAAACAATCTATTTGAAGAATTTAAAGGAAGCTTAACAGAACAATACGTATTATGCCAATTAAAGCAATGTACTACAGATTTAGATATATTTTATTGGTCATCAGATACAGGAATAGCAGAGTTAGATTTTATAACACAAATAGAAGGAAATAATATACCAATAGAAGTAAAATCAAGTGAAAATTTACAAGCAAAAAGTTTAAAAACATTTGTACAAAAATATAATACAGAAACAAATATACGTACATCAATGAGTGATTACAGAAAAGAAGATTGGCTAATAAATATACCATTATATTGTATAGGAAATTTAGAAACAATTATTAAAAAGAAATAAGAAGATGATTTGTTATTATATAATGATTTTATTACATATGTTGTGAAATGTAATATGATTTTACGTTACAGTTCACAGCATATATAATAAAATCCGCTACGGCTAAGTAATATATTTTATTTTTTCATTTCGCCCTCCAAGCTCACGGGTATTCCCCCGCCTCAATGGGCTGTCGGGTCTTCATTACAAAATAAAATATATTACTTAGTCTTCGCTACTTACTGCTATTGTCTGTGAATTGTAACGATTTTACAAAAAAGTTGCTAAAAAATAAAAAATATACTATACAATTTACTCAGAATAATTTATAATTAATAGTGTAGAATTATAAAATATTAGGGAGTTTTTTGTTATGTTTAATAGAATAAAGGAAGAATGTGGAATATTTGGAATATATTCAAAAAATAAAGAAGAAAACCTTGCTTACCAGACATGTATAGGATTATCTTCATTACAACATAGAGGAGAAGAAAGTTGTGGAATAGCAATAAATGATGGTGGAGTTATATCATACCATAAAGACTTAGGATTAGTTTCAGAAGTATTTAATCAAAAAACTGTAGATAGTCTTCCATTAGGAAAAATGTCAATAGGACATGTTAGATATTCTACAACAGGAGCGCCAAAAAAGGAAAACGCACAACCTATAGTAATTAGGTATGCAAAGGGAAATATGGCAGTAGTACATAATGGAAATTTAACAAATGCAGTAGAATTAAGAAAAGAACTTCAACAAACAGGTGCAATATTTGCATCAACATCAGATACAGAAGTAATAGCATATATAATTGCACGAGAAAGACTAAAAACGAATTCAATAGAAGAAGCAATAATGAATACAATGAAATACATTAAAGGAGCATATTCATTATTAGTAATGAGTTCACAAAAATTAATAGCAGTAAGGGATCCACAAGGATTTAGACCACTATGTATGGGAAAAATGGGAGATGATATAGTATTTTCATCAGAAAGTTGTGCATTAGATATAGTAGGAGCTGAATTTACTAAAGATATTAAACCAGGTGAAGTAGTGGTATTAAAAGATAATGAAATGAAAACATATGATTGTAAAAATGGTCAAAAAGATGGATTATGTATATTTGAATATATATATATAGCAAGACCAGATTCAACCATAGATGGATTAAATGTACATAGATTTAGAGAAGAAGCAGGGAAATATTTAGCTATACAAGCACCTGTTAAAGCAGATTTTGTAGCAGGTGTACCAGATTCAGGGCTTGATGCAGCACTAGGATATTCAAAGCAATCTAAACTTCCTTATGATATGGCATTTGTAAAAAGTAAATACATAGGAAGAACATTTATACAATCAACACAAAGTCAAAGGAAAAACCAGGTAGCTTTAAAACTAAATCCAATAAAAACAACAGTAGAAGGAAAAAGTATAGTATTAATAGATGATTCAATAGTTAGAGGAAATACAACAAGAAGATTAATAAAAATATTAAGAAGAGCAGGAGCAAAAGAAATACATCTAAGAATAGCAGCACCAAAATTTATAGATATATGTTATTTTGGTGTAGATGTAGCTAAAAAGGAAACATTAATAGCAGTAAACAAAACAACAGAAGAAATAAGACAAGAAATAGGAGCAGATACGCTAGAATATTTAAGCTTAGAAAACTTAAGGAAAATTGTAGAAAAATCAAATATAAAAGGATTTTGCGAAGGATGCTTCACAGGAAGATATCCCATAGAAGTACCAGGCGAAATACAAAAAGATAGTTTTGAAAAAATATTTTAAATTGTAACAAATTATACGTTACTATTCATAGACAATAGCAGTAAGTAGCGAAGACTAAGTAATATATTTTA
>CAOKHI010000074.1 GCA_948468275.1 uncultured Clostridium sp.
CAACAGAGCAGGTAAAAAAGCAAAACTTATATGATGTAGCAGGAAATTTATGGGAATGGACAATGGAAGCAGCATATGAAGACAATTTAGCTTACAATAATAATACAAACAACACATATATACTTCGTGGGGGGAGCTTCGATAATGCTCATACTAACACTCAAACGGTCTTACGTCATTGTACTTATGCACTGACTACAAGTACTACCCACGGGTTTCGTACTATACTTTATATAAAGTAGAAAATATATTTAATATTTATATAATAGTAAATAAGTAATTGACTAAAAAAAGAAATAAATATATAATGTGAATATAATTTTTAAAGAAGGAAAAAATAAAAAAGAAGTACGAAAGGAGAAAAAATGGAAAGAGAAAATAAAGTAAAGGAAAATAATAAAAAGAATAAGGCAATAACATTAATAGCATTGGTAATAACAATAATAATATTATTAATATTAGCAGGAGTAGTGATTAACTTTGTAATTAATGGAGGAATATTAGACAAGGCACGGATTAGCAGTAGATAAATATTTAAATGAACAAGAAAAAGAGCAAAAAGAGTTAGAAGAATTATATAATAAAATAGGTGGGAGTACAGAATTACCAGAGAATATACCAGAAGTAGAAGCAGGAATAGCAGTAAAATTACCAGAAAAATGGTTATCAAGCACAGTATCATATGTATCAACAGAAAATGGAAAACAGATAGCAGAATCAAAAAAGGTAGCATCAGTGTATGCAGTATCAACAGGAGAAGGAGAAACAATACCAGTACCAATAGGATTTTACTATGTAGGAGGAAAAATAAAACAAGGAGTAGTAATATCAGATAATGAAGCAGATAGATATGAAGTAGGAGTGGATAAGACGACACATGAATATGCAACAAAATTAAAGGGAAATCAGTTTGTGTGGATACCATGTAAAATTGAAGACTACAAAAAAATAGATTGGCGGAAAAGAAAATGCAAAATGGGATATAGAAACAAGTCCATCGGAATATGCTCAGGTAGCAAAATATGAAGGATTTTATATAGGAAGATATGAAGCAGGAGTAGCAACATATAATGAAGAAACAAAAAGTTTTGAAAATAGTGTAACATTTAGTAACAATGCAACATTAGAAGGTGCAGTAGGAATACAAACAGGAATAAATTCTAGTTGGTGGTGGCAAAATTATGATTATACAGCAAGACAAGAGGGAACAATTGTAACAACAGGTTCAAACAAAGTGGCAGGAAATGTAGTATCAAAAGCAAATAGTATACCATATTATCATGCAGATTATTATACAGCAGTAGAAATGACAAGAAGGATGTACGAAAACCATAAATATGTAACAAGTGTATTAATAACAGGAACACGGATGGGATATGATGGCGAAATTTATGCAAGACAATGGTGTGGATATAGCAACATCAAATTGGGGAAACTATGATGATATAGCATTAACAAATTTACGAGGATATTATACAGATGTAATTAATGGTTCTACAAATGGATTTAAAAGTACAAATGAGATAACACGGAACAAATGTAGGAGTGAATTCATATATGTTGTTAACTACAGGGGCAACCGAACAGGTAAAAAAGCAAAATTTATATGATGTAGCAGGAAATCTATGGGAATGGACAGCTGAAACTTCATATTTAAGAAATTTTAATTATAGTAATAATATTTTTAACACTTATATGTTGCGTGGAGGTTGTTTACGTAGCAATACTAGTGATATCACATTGACTTATCGTTGTGCAGGCATGGGAGCTGATACACATACAGATGTAGGATTTAGAACAATGTTGTATTTTAATTGAACATAGTGAGGAAATGACAAAAATTATTAGATGGGGTTATGTTAATAATAGCAAATAAGTAATTGACTAAAACAAAGAAATAAAAATAAGTACGAAAGGAGTAAAAATGGGAAGAGAAAATGAAGTAAATGTAAATTGTAGAAAGAATAGAGCAATAACATTAATTGCTTTGGTAATAACGATAATAATATTACTGATATTATCAGGAGTAGTGATTAATTTTGTAATAAATGGAGGAATACTAGACAAGGCACGGACTAGCAGTAGATAAATATTTAAATGAACAAGAAAAAGAGCAAAAAGAGTTAGAAGAATTATATGAGAAGATAAGTGGAATAGGACAATTACCAGAAAATACAGAAAAAACAGAAGCAGGAACAATAGTAAAACTACCAGAAAAGTGGACAACATCTACACCATCATTAGTATCGACCCAAACAGGAAAAGAAGTAGAAGAATCCAAAAAAGTGGCATCAGTATATGCAGTATCAACAGGAGAAGGAGAAATAGTACCTGTGCCAATAGGATTTTATTATGTAGGAGGAAAAATAAACCAAGGAGTAGTAATATCAGATAATGAAGCAGATAGATATGAAGCAGGAGTAGATAAGACAACACATGAATATGCGACAAAGTTAAAGGGAAATCAGTTTGTGTGGATACCATGTAAAATTGAAGACTACAAAAAAATAGATTGGCGGAAAAGAAAATGCAAAATGGGATATAGAAACAAGTCCATCGGAATATGCTCAGGTAGCAAAATATGAAGGATTTTATATAGGAAGATATGAAGCAGGAGTAGCAACATATAATGAAGAAACAAATAGTTTTGAAAATAGTGTAACATTTAGTAATAATACATCATTAGAAGGTGCAGTAGGAATACAAACAGGAATAAATTCTAGTTGGGGGTGGCAAAATTATGATTATACAGCAAGACAAGAGGGAACAATTGTAACTACAGGTTCAAACAAGGCAATAGGAAATGTAGTATCAAAAGCAAATAGTATACCGTATTATCATGCAGATTATTATACAGCAGTAGAAATGACAAGAAGAATGTATGAAAATCATAAATCTGTAAGAAGTGGATTGGTAACAGGGACTCGGGTGGGATATGATGATGAAGTATATGCAAGATAATGGAGTAGATGTATTAAGTTCGAATTGGGGAAATTATGACAATGTAGCATTAAAAGATTTACGAGGATACTATACAAGAGTAGATGCATCAAGTTCAGCAACAATAAAAGGAAAAACGGATGGATTTAAAAGTACAAGTGAAATAACAGGAACGGATATAGGATTAAATACATGGGTATTGCTAACAACAGGCTCAACAGAGCAAGTAAAGAAGCAAAATTTATATGATGTAGCAGGAAACTTATGGGAATGGACAATGGAGGCATCATATGTAAATAATTTAGATTATAATAATAATGCAGACTTTAACACATATATTCATCGTGGAGGCAGTTTTCACCATGCTTATGCTAGCCAACCAGCGTGCTTTCGTGGATTCAATTTTACGCCTAATACTGATACAGGATTTGGATTCCGCACCACACTATTTATAAAGTAGGAGATATATGAAATTTTATATGAGAAATTAATTTAGAAGAATAGTAAAAATAAGATCTTAATTGGTATTCTAAGTATAGGATACAATTAAGATCTAAATAAATGTATTACTAACTATTTACTTATATATGGTTGTATCTACTCAAAAAGTAAGTAAACAGGTTATGAAAATGAATGCACAATAAGAAAAATATATACTCACTAATAGTAAATAAGTAATTGACTAAAAAAAGAAAGAAATATATAATGTGAATATAATTTTTAAAGAAGGAAAAAATAAAAAAGAAGTACGAAAGGAGTAAAAATGAGAAGAGAAAATAAAGTAAGGGTAAATAATAGAAATAGTAGAGCAATAACATTAATAGCATTGGTAATAACAATAATATTATTATTAATACTATCAGGAGTGGTGATTAATTTTGTAATAAATGGAGGAATAATAGACAAGGCACGGACTTGCAACGGATAAATATTTAAGTGAACAGGAAAAAGAGAAAAAAGACTTAGAAGAATTATATGAGAAAATAAGTGGAATGGGACAATTACCAGAAAATACAGAAAAAACAGAAGCAGGAACAATAGTAAAACTACCAGAAAAATGGACAACATCTACACCATCATTAATATCGACCCAAACGGGAAAAGAAGTAGAAGAATCCAAAAAAGTAGCATCAGTATATGCAGTATCAACAGGAGAAGAAGAAATAGTACCAGTACCAATAGGATTTTACTATGTAGGAGGAAAAATAAACCAAGGAGTAGTAATATCAGATAATGAAGCAGATAGATATGAAGTAGGAGTAGATAAGACGACACATGAATATGCAACAAAGTTAAAAGGAAATCAGTTTGTGTGGATACCATGTA
>CAOKHI010000075.1 GCA_948468275.1 uncultured Clostridium sp.
TTCATTACAAAATAAAATATATTACTTAGTCTTCGCTACTTACTGCTATTGTCTTTGAATAGTAACCAAAAATTATATATGTACTTATTTTTGGAAAACCCACTGTATTTTAAAAAGCACAAAAAAACTCTACCATAAATATTATGATAGAGTTTTCTTATTATAACTTATTTATTTTCTTCTTCTCCTCAAAATCCAAACAACTACTCCAACTATAATAATTACAGCAGGCATAGTAAATATTATTGATTTTATTATTGTATTTTGTTGTGCTGTAGCAGTGTATGTTATTGTTCCTGTATCTTTTCTTATTGTAATTGTATCTTCTCTATTAGTTAAATCAGATATCATATTTAAGGTAAAATCTTTATTATTGTAAAAATATATTGCAGGTACTTGTGAACTTCCTGTTGCAATTGGATAATCTGTTGCAAATAAATTATTTGCTACTATATACATACTTGACGAAGTATCATCATTTATTTGTTTTGTTAATTTTGATGCTATTGTAAAACTTCCCTCTTGGTCTGTATCTATTTTGCTAGTAGAGGTATTAGCTACATTTACTCTAAATAAAGATTTCTCACTTGTTGTTAATATTGTTTCATTTGTTACTTTTAATTCTTCTAGTTTTTCATCATCTGCTAATGTTATTTTTCCAGAATTTATTAGTAATACTCCTCCATCTGTTGCTATATCCTTTGTTGCTTTTGTACTTGTTATATTTGGTATTATGAAATTTGGTGTTTCTGCTATCATTTTGCTATCGTCTTGTTCTAATACTATTCCTTTATCTAGTTTTACACCATATAAATCCAATATTTTTTGTATATTTGGACGTTCTTGTGTACTAAAATCTTGATCGTTTAGCCATAGTATTTTTCCACCTTTATTTATGTATGTCGTTATTTTTTCTACTTCGCCATCTACAAAGTCTTTAGTTGGACTTGCAATTACTAATACATCTGCATCTTGTGGTACTTCATTTTTTACTAGTAAATCTAATGTTTCTACTTTATTTACTTCATTTTGCAAATATGCATTTAATACTGTTAAGTTTGTATTTAATCCATATTCATTATGTCCTGTTAAGAAATATATTTTAGGTTCATCTTCTATTGTTATTCCTACTATTGCATTTGTTACTTTTTGCTCTGATACATCTATTTGTTGATATGTTGTATAATCATATGTTATTAATTCTTGTGCTGTTAATACTTTGTTCCTATCTCCAGCTTCTACTATTATTACTTGTGTTTCATCTGTTATTTGATATTTCGATTTTAAATCTGGTCTATCTTGTATATCTTTTATAATTTCATGTGTTATATTTTCATTTTGTTTTGTATATTGCTTTAATAAATCACTTAAACTAGTTTCTTCATTATATCCTATTAGATATATTACTACTTTTTGTTCTATGTTTTTTATTTGTGTTTTTGTTTCTTCTGAAATTGTATATCTTTTTTCTTGTGTTACATCTATATCTGTTAAATCTAACTTTTGTATTAAAGTATTTATTCCTATAAATGCTATTAATAATATAGCTACTAAAATTACTGTTTTACTAGTATCCTTTAGCCACTTTTTCTTTATAATTTCCATAAATTTCTTCACTAATTTTCATTCCTTTCTATTTTATACTCTTTTTTCTTTGTAGCACTATTATTGTAAATAGTATAAATAGTACTGTAAAAGTTACATATGTTGCAATTTCTTCTAATGCTATTAGTCCTTGTGGAAATTTATTGAACATATTTATTAATGAAAATGATGATAATGTAGTGCTAAAGTTTGGTAAAAACCATGATATTATGAAAAATCCTATTGTTACTACTCCTGCAATTATTTGGTTTTCAGTTATGCTTGATGCAAACATTCCAAATGATATGTATGACATTGCTAACATTAAGAATCCTAATAATGTTACAAATACTGTTTGCATATGTGGTTTTCCAAAATAGAATAATATTGCTAAATATACTAATGTAAATATTTCACTAATTATTATTACTATTACTGCTGATAAGAATTTCCCAAGTACTATGCTTGTTATACTTTTAGGAGATGTAAGTAATAATTGTTCTGTTCCTGTTTTTCTTTCTTCTGCAAACATTCTCATTGTTAGTATTGGTATTATAAATGTTAGTATTGTTGCTGCAGAGTAGAACATATATTCAAATTGTATACTTCCATAATTTACAACATCTAAATAGAAAAATATACTACACATTGCTAAAAATAATCCTATATATACATATCCTATTGGAGATAAGAAATATGTTTTTACTTCTTTTTTTATTATTGCCCACATTAGTTTTTACCTCCTTCTTCTTTATTTGTTTGTATTAGTTTCATAAATGCATCTTCTAATGTTGCTTCTGATTTTTTTAGTTCAAATATTGTTATTTGTTCTTTTGCAAATTTCTCAAATATTATTTTTCTTAAATCTATATTTTCTTCTGATGAAATAGAATATTGTTTTGTACCATCTTCATTATCTTTTATTAATTTTAATTGCTTAATTCCTTTTATTTGATCTGTTACAGATTTTATTTTATTTTGCATATCTTCTACTGTTATTGTTATTAAGTTTTCTTGTTTTGACTTATTTTCTAAGTTTTGTGGTGAATCAATAGCTACTATTTTGCCTTCATTTATTATTATAACTTTTTCACATATTTGACTTACTTCAGATAATATATGTGAACTTAATATTACTGTATGTTCTTTTCCTAAAGATTTTATTAAACTTCTTATTTCTGTAATTTGTTTTGGATCTAAACCTACTGTTGGCTCATCTAGTATTAATACTTTTGGATTTCCTACTAATGCTCCTGCCATACTAACACGTTGCTTATATCCTCTTGATAAGTTTTTGGTTAGTTTGTTTTGTACCTCTTCTAATCCTGTTTGTTTTATTACTTTTTGTACACTATCTTTTTTCTCTTTTTTTGGTACTAGTTTTAAATCTGCCATGTATGAAACAAATTCTTTTACTGTTAAATCTGAATATAGTGGTACTCCTTCTGGCATGTATCCTATTTGTTTTTTGGCTTGTTTTGATTTTTTCATTATGTCATATCCACTAATTAGAATTTCTCCTTGTGTTGGTTCTATAAAACCTGTAATCATATTCATTGTAGTACTTTTTCCCGCTCCATTTGGTCCTAATAATCCAACAATCTCTCCTTCGTTAATATCAAAGTTGATATTGTCTACAGCTGTAAAGCTACCATATTTTTTAGTAACATTTTTTACTTTAATCAACTTTACTCCTCCATTTCTTAATAAAATCTTAATATGTATGATATTAGCATTTATTGTGTTTTAATTCAATATTATTCACAAAACTTTCACAAACCTTACGGAAATATTGTTTGAACTTGTTTTTAAGTAATATTTTTTTTGTTCACGAATAGCTATTATTACATAGAGGTGAATTTAATGTATTTCCTATATCCATTTTTTATATCATTTATACTTGTTTTTGTTTCAGAACTTGGGGATAAGACTCAACTTTTGGTTTTATCTTTTTCTTCAAAAATAAAAACTTTTTCTATTTTAATTGGTGTTGCTATTGGTTCTTTTTTTAGTCATGGTATTGCTATTTTATTTGGTAGTGCTATTGGAAATTTAGATAATCCTATTTTACATATGGTTTTAAGTTTTATAACATATATTTCTTTTATTTTTTTTGGAATTCTTTCTTTTTTTAATAATGAGTCTGAATGTAAAACTGGTTCTAAAGGTATTACAAAAATAATTTCTAATTTAAAGCTTGGCTATATACTAATTATTGCTATTAGTATTGTTGTAGGCGAACTTGGCGACAAAACATTTCTTGCATCTTTAGGTCTTGGAATTGAATATGCAAATTGTAAAATCCCCCTAATTTTAGGTGCAATTATGGGAATGGTAATTAGTGATTTTCTTGCTATATTGCTTGGTAAATTTTTAAGTAATAAAATTTCTGAAAAGAGTATGAATATTATCTCTGGTATTATATTTTTATTTTTTGGCTGTTTTGGTTTTGTTAATGTTTTAATACATTGTTTGTAGAGATTGCTATTATTCGATAGATTGTTACAGTTCACAGCATATATAATAAAATCCGCTACAGCTAAGTAATATATT
>CAOKHI010000076.1 GCA_948468275.1 uncultured Clostridium sp.
TATTCCAACATCTATTCCTTTATCATATATTGCTTTTTCATCCATTATTGCTTTTTGCCTTAAGTCTGCTATTCTTTGCATTTTTTCATCTGCACTTATTTGGATCAGCTTTTCTTTTGCTTCTTTTAGTTCTTTGTTTTTCTTCATACTTTTTTCTACCCTCTCTGAATTAGGATCTTCTAAAAAATATATCCAATCTAATAATTCATCTTCTTCGTTTTCTTGCCCTTTTGTTTTTGGTATCTCAATTATATGTATTTCTAGCCTATCTGTCAATACTATTTTTCTGTTCTTTTCTTCTATTATTTTCCAACTGCTATGATATTTTAGTCCTTTTGTTTCTTCTATTTCATAATCTGTTATTAGGATTATTATTGTTTTTTCTAATATTTTATAGTCTTCTCCTGCTTTTATTTGTCTACTGTATAGTCTACTCCAATAATATAGTATTCTTTCTATTATGTTTTTTCTATCTACTATTTGTAATTCTATATTGCATTGTTCTTTTTTATCTATTTTTGCTAATATGTCTAGTATTCCTAATTTGTCTTCTTTAAATTCTCTTCTCAATATTTCATTTTGATTTAGATCAATTTCTCCTATTTTCTTGTCTAATATTTTTTCTAGAAATTGTTTTGTTATTTTTTCATTACCTTTTTCTCCAAATAATGCTCCAAATACTACATCTAACTTTGGTGATAATATTTTTATTTCTTCATTTTTTTTCATTTCTTCTTCCTTTTATAATGTATTTAGGTTTTTAATAAAGGTTTTACCTATAAACCATTGCCATATAAATATAATTTTACATATTTATAGTAACTTAGATAAAGTGTTACTCTTTCTTTATTGAATTTATATTAATGCTTGAAATACTAGCATTTCTTTCTTTCATAATTAGGTAAATATTAATTTTTATAAATTTTAATGCTAAATGCTCTACATTACCTTTATATTATTTGTTTTATATGATTTACTTTATATTTGTTTTTTTGTATATATATTTCTATTATGTCTATTCTTATGTACTCTTCTTCTAAATGCCTATTGTATATATAGTATTGCACTGATTTTATTAGGTGTTTTTGTTTAATTTTATTTACTGCATCTGCTGGTGCTCCATATTTGGGGTTTGTTCTTGTTTTTACTTCTATAAATACTATTTCTTGCTCTTGTATTGCTATTATATCTATTTCTCCTTGTTTGCATTCAAAGTTTCGTTCTAGAATTTTGTAACCTTTTTGTTCTAAGTATTTTACTGCTAAATCTTCTCCTATTTTCCCTGTTTCATGTCTTTTATACATTTTTCATTCTTCCTTTATTTTAAATTCATTTTGTTTTATTTGTTCTATGTAACCTTGTAATTCTAGCATTGTTAGTATTGGCATTATTTGTGAAATATTTTTACCTTCTTTTTTGCATATGTCGTTTATATGTTTTGTTCCTTGTTCAATTGTTTTATATATTGATATATAGTCTTTATTTATATTTTCTTTTTTAGTATTTTCATAAATTTTTGTCTGTATTTTTTCTGTTTTAGAGTTTTGTAAATCTTGTATTATTTCATTTGGTTTTATAGTTAATGTTCCTCCTTGTTTTATTAATCTATTTGTTCCAACTCCTACTATGCTATCTATGTTGCTAGGAATACAGTATATCTTTTTTCCTTGTTCTTTGGCATATTTTGCTGTTATTGATGTTCCGCTTCTATATTCTGCTTCTACAACTAAAATTGCATCTGATAATCCACTTACTATTCTATTTCTTTTTGGAAAATTTTTAGGGTCTGGTTCCACATTTTCTTCATATTCTGTTATTATGCATCCACAATTTGATAGAATTTTGTGGAAAACCCATTCATTTTCTTGTGGATATATTTTGTTTAATCCACTTCCTAATACTGCTATTGTTCTACCTTTTTGTGAAAGTGATGCTAAATGTGATGCTGTATCTATTCCTATTGCCATTCCACTTATTATGCATATATTATTTTTTGATATTTCTTTTGCAAAATTATGTGCACATTTTATTCCATATTGTGTACAATTTCTAGAACCTACTATTCCTAATGTTATGTCTTTATTTAATAATTCTATATTTCCTAATGCATATAGTGTTTTAGGTGGATTATTTATTTTTAATAATCTTTTTGGATAATTTTTATCCTTATATGGTATTTGTATATAGTCCATGTTTTCTCCTTTAATTTTTCCAAAATTTTCTATCTAGACTTCTATACTGTATTGCTTCTAGTATATGATTTTGCTCTATTTGTTCTTTTTGTTCTAAGTCTGCTATTGTTCTTGCTACTTTTAAGATTCTAGCATGTGCTCTTGCACTTAATCCTAATTTGTCAAATGCATTTTGCAATATATTTTTGCAATTTTCATCTAACATACAATACTTTTCTATTAATTTAGGGGTTAGTTCAGAATTTGAATATATTTTATTTTCTTTATATCTGTTTATTTGTATTTTTCTTGCTAAATTTACTCTTTGTCGTATTTGTTTTGATGTTTCTGTATTAGAATTTGAATTTAATTTTTGATATTTTACAGGTGTTACTTCTATTTGTATATCTATTCTATCTAGTAATGGTCCACTTATTTTTCCCATGTATTTGGAAATTGACTGTGATGAGCATGTACATTCTTTTTCTTTTGAACCATAAAATCCACATGGACATGGATTCATTGATGCTACAAACATGAAGTTACATGGATATGTTAGGCTTGCATTTACTCTACTTACTGTTATTATCCTGTCTTCTAATGGTCCTCTTAATACTTCTAATGTGCTTTTATTAAATTCTGGTAATTCGTCTAAAAATAGTACTCCATTATGTGCAAGGCTTATTTCTCCTGGTTTTGGTATTCTTCCTCCTCCTACAAGTGAACTTGCAGATACTGTATGATGTGGTGCTCTATATGGTCTTAAATTTATTATTGGCATTTCTTTTGGTAGAGTTCCTGCTATAGAATGAATTTTTGTAACTTCTAGTGCTTCTTCAAAACTTAGGTCTGGTAATATAGATGGTATTCTTCTTGCCATCATTGTTTTTCCTGAGCCGCGGGCTTCCTATTAAAAGTAGGTTATGTCCGTCCGAGCTGCTGCTATTTCTAAAGCTCTTTTAATATTTTCTTGCCCTTTTACTTCTGAAAAGTCTAATATATGCTTTTGATTATTTTCAAATAGTTCATCTATATTGGTTATTTCTGGTTTTAGTTCAATTTCGTTGTTTAAATATTTTACTACTTGTTTTAAGTTTTCTACTCCTATTACATTTATTCCATTAACTACTGATGCTTCTTTACTATTTTCTTTTGGGACTATAATGCGTTTCATTCCTAAGTTTTTTGCTTCTATACATATTGGTAAGATTCCATTTATTTTATTTACTTTTCCATCTAAAGATAATTCTCCTACAAAGACTGTATCTTCTAGATTATGTTTATGTATTTCTTCAAAGTCTAATAAAATCCCTATAGCAATTGGTAAGTCAAAAAATGGTCCTTCTTTTTTAGTGTTTGCAGGTGCAAGATTGACTACAATTCTTCTGCTTTGAAATTCAAAGCCAGAATTTTTTATTGCAGTTCTAACTCTTTCCTTTGATTCTTTTACACTAATGTCTGGCAATCCGTACTACTTCCCAACCGTGGCATTCCGTGCAGATACATCGACTTGTACTTCTATTAAATATCCATCTAGTCCATGTAGTGCCATGCTTTTTACAATTGATAACATAATTTGCACTCCTTATTTATTTAATTTTAATTTGGAAATTGTAAGATTTTAACGATTTTAAAATCTTATTAATTTAGATTTTTTGAATTAATAACTATATATTAGCAATATAATTTTTATTTGTCAATATAAAAAATAAATAATTTCGATTTGCATTTTAGAAGTTGTTACTATTCACAGACAATAGCAGTAAGTAGCGAAGACTAAGTAATATATTTT
>CAOKHI010000077.1 GCA_948468275.1 uncultured Clostridium sp.
AAGTTAGATATACAGATAAACCATTATCTGTATGGTCTAATGAAGAAAAAGCAAACCATTTAATAGAATGTTCTTTAAGTATAGAAAAACAGATTATGGAGTATTGTAGTATATCTCCAGAAGATATAAATGATAAAAGTATTGAAAAATACATAGAAAAATTAAGAAAATATGAAATATAGGGGGGCAAAAAATGATTGATAATAAAAAGGTGGTTTTAGTAACAGGTGGAACAAGTGGAATTGGACTTGGAACAATACAATATTTATTAGAACAAGAAAATTATCAAATTATTTCTCTTTCAAGAGGAGATAAAAATTTATGTTTAGCAAAAGAAAAATTAAGAGATAAAGCAAATAAAGTTACATTTTTAAATGGAGATATTAGTAAAAAAGATGATTGTGAGAAAGTTTACAATGAAATAGATAGTAAATATGGAAAACTAGATGGATTAGTAAATTCAGCAGGAATAATCAAATTAGGAGGAATTGAAGAACAAACTATAGAAGAATGGAATAATTCAATAAATATCAATCTAACAGGAATATTTTTATTAACAAAAACACTATTACCTTTACTAAAAAAAGGAACAAATACATCAGTTGTAAATATTTCTTCAATGTCATCAGAAAGGGCTGGAGGATCAATAGCTTATTGTGCAAGTAAAGCAGGAGTAGATATGCTAACTAAATATATGGGGCAAGAACTTGGAAAATATAATATAAGAGTTAATAGTGTAAATCCAGCAGCAGTATATACCAATATATATGTAGCAAGTGGAGATTACACACAAGAAGGTTACGATAAATGGTCAGAAGATAAAAAGAAATTGTATCCGTTAGGAAGAATTGGAGATGCAAAAAAAGATATAGCACCTACAATAGAATTTTTATTGTCAGATAAATCTTTATGGACAACAGGAGCCGTATATTTAGTCGATGGTGGAAAGAGTATATAAAGGAAAGAGGAAAATATATGGAAAAAATAGCAATAATATCAGATATTCATGCAAATATAGTTGCATTAAATACTGTTTTAGAAGATATAGAAAAAAGAGGTATAAAAAGAATATTTTGTTTAGGTGATTTAGTTTTAAAAGGTTCATCACCTTGCCAAGTAGTAGATATTATAAAAGAAAGATGCGAGATAGTAATAAAGGGAAATTGTGATGATGGAGCAGTTAATCCTAATGAAAATAAGCATAAACAATGGTATCATGATATTCTTGGAAAAGAACGATTAGAATACTTGGATAAATTACCGATGTATAAAGATGTTTATATTAGTGGTAGTTATGTTAGAATGTTTCATGCTACTAAAAATGATTTTAGTTATAGAATATTTGATATAGATTCAATAGAAAAGAAAATGAAGATGTTTGAAGATGAAAACAATAATATTCCAGATATAGTTTTATACGGAGATATCCATAAACAATATATGCAAAAGTTACAGAATAAAACTATTGTTAATGTGGGAAGTGTAGGAAATGTTGTTGAATTTCCAAATTATGACGATACAATAACAGATATGGAAGAAACAACACAAAGCTATTATTGCATTGTAGAGGGAGAATATGATTCAAAAGAAAAATCTCCTATATCAATACAGTTTGTAAGAGTTCCATATGATATAGAAAAGGAAATTGAATTAGCAAGAAAAAACGAATCTCCTGGTTTAGATAAATATATATTAGAATTAACTAAAGCAAAGTATAGAAAATTGTAATCAAAATGAAATAAAGATTTATAGTAAAAGGAAAGGTGTAAACATATGTCAAAGTTAATTATGTTAGGAATAGGGAATGGTGGAACATTAGATTTATACAATACCTGTTTCGTTATACAAAATAATAATGGAATTTTTTTAGTAGATACAGGTGGAAGTATTGAAATAATTAAAAGACTAAAGAAAGTCAATATTGATATAAAAGATATTAAACATATTTTCATTTCTCATAGTCATACAGATCATATATTAGGTCTTATATGGATGTTCAAAAAACTAGGTAGAGCATCAATAAATGGAGAAATCAAAACAAAAATTAATATTTATTGTAATGATGTTGTATATAAATCTATAACGTAAGTATCAAAGCATATACTACCAGAAAAGCTAGTAGCAGGAATTTTAAATATTACAGACTTTCATATTTTAAACGATGGAGAAAAAATAGATATAAATGGAATAAATTATACTTTCTTTGATATAAATGCAAGAGGTACAAAACAATTTGGATTTGAATGTATGATAGATGAAAAAAGATTAGTATTTTTAGGAGATGAGACACTAAATCCTAAATTATATGACAGAGTTAGAAATGCAGATTATGTTATGCATGAAGCATTTTGTTTAGATTCGGAAGAGAACATTTTTCATGCTTATGAGAAAAATCATTCAACTGCTAAAAGTGCAAGTAAAGTTATGAATGATTTAGAAGTAATGAACTTAATTTTATATCATACAGAAGAATCACATGGAACTGACAGGAAAAGATTATATACAGAAGAAGCACAAGAGAAATTTAAAGGAAATGTTTATGTACCAGATGATTTAGAAATAATTGAATTATAGGTTGGGAGGATTAATGATATGGTAGTTATAGCAGGGTGTATTATAGTTAGAGATAATAAAATTTTAATGGTAAAAGAAGCAAAAAAACAATGTTATGGGCAATGGAATTTTCCAGCAGGACATGTTGATGAATTTGAAAAAATAACAGAAGGAGCAATTAGAGAAGCTTATGAAGAAACTGGTTGTAAAGTAAAACTTACAGGTGTATTGCCAATATGTTCTGTTGATGGAGAAGATGGAGAAACACGAATAATGGTAAGGTTTACAGCAGATATAATAGAAGAAAATATTAAATTTGATACAGATGAAATACTAGATGTAAAATGGCTAGATATTGAGAATGTGAAAAATATGACAGAACAAGAATTAAGAGGATATGACACGAGTATACAATTTATTAAAGATTTTGAAGATAAAAAAATATATCCTTTGGAAATCTTTAATAATACTAAATATGTTAGATAAAAATAGAAGGAGAGATAAGATTATGAAGATTACAAAATTTCCACAATCATGTTTATTAATAGAAATAAAAGGGAAGAAGATATTAGTAGATCCAGGAAATTTAAAATATAAAGAAGAATATTTCGATATTTGGAATACTGTAGATATTATATTAATAACACACAAACATCCAGACCACTGTAATACAGAAATATTACAAAAATTAAATAATAATATAATGATTTATTCAACTAAAGAAGTTCAAGATGCCAATGAAACTTTAAATATAAATATAGTTAAAGAAAATGATATTATTGAATTAGATAATATAAAAATAGAAGTAGTACATGCAATACATGGATATCAACCATTACTAAAAGGAAACAAAGAAGTACATGAAAATGTAGGTTATATTATTGATGATGGAGAAAATAGATTATATTCAACAAGTGATACTATTTGTTTTAAGAATGATTATAAAGCAGATATTCTATGTACTCCAGTAACTGGATATGGACTAACGATGTCAGCATTTGAAGCATCATTATATGCAAAAGAGATAGGAGCTACTTTAGTAATTCCAATTCATATGGATAATCCAGCATTTCCACCAAACTATGATTTCATAAAAGAAATGTTTGAAAAATATGAAGTAGATTATGAAATATTAGAAAATGATGAAA
>CAOKHI010000078.1 GCA_948468275.1 uncultured Clostridium sp.
GTAATGAAGACCCGACAGCCCATTGAGGCGGGGGAATACCCGTGAGCTTGGAGGTCGAAATGAAAAAATAAAATATATTATTTAGCCGTAGCGGATTTTATTATATATGCTGTGGACTGTAACAATTATACCAATGTCTTTACTAATTATCTCACAAATTTATTGCTAAAAAATTAAAACTAATATATAATAGAATATGTGCAAATTTATGGGGAAGGAAGATAGATATTTAATGGATTATGAGGGAAAATTTAATATAAAAGAAATATTAGAATGGGTATATTGCGTTGTAATAGCAGTAATACTTGCTTTATTAGTTAGATATTACTTAGGAACACCAACAATAGTTCAAATGAGCTCAATGCATCCAACTCTTCAACAAGGACAAAGATTGATATTAAATAGATGGATTCGTACAACAAATCAAACTCCAAAAAGAGGAGATATAATAACATTTGAAGCACCAAGTAAGACCAGTGGAATATCAGCTGCAGAAGCGGATATAGAAAATCCAATAGCAGTATATGAAAATGAACCTACTAATATATTTTCTAAATTTAGATATTATGTATTAGAAATTGGAAAAACAAGCTATATAAAAAGAGTAATAGCATTACCAGGAGAACATATAAAAATAGAAAATGGAAAAGTATATATAAATGGAGAACAATTACAAGAAAATTATCTAAATACAGGAGTAACAACACCACTTACAGGACCATATACAGATTTAGTAGTACCACAAGGATATGTATTTGCAATGGGAGATAATAGGGCAGGAAGTAAAGATTGTCGTGAATTTGGTTGTGTTCCAATAGAAAAAATTGAAAGCAAAGTATGGATAAGATTTTGGCCATTTAGTTTATTTGGTAAAGTTGATTAGAAAGAGGAAAATATGGGGTTTTGTAATTTAATAGGAAATGAAAAAGTAAAACAAATATTACAAAATACAATAAATCAAGAAAAAATATCACATAGTTATATGTTTTTAGGCCAAGTAGGAATAGGAAAAACATTATTTGCCAAAGAATTTGCAAAAATGATTTTATGTAGTAATATAGATAATAAATCCTGTAATAAATGTAAATCATGTATAGAATTTGATGCAAATAATAATCCAGATTATATAGAAATACAACCAGAAGATGGCAAAATAAAAATAGAGCAAATAAGAAAAATGCAAGAAAAAGTAATAGAAAAACCCATAATTTCAAATAAAAAAATATATGTAATAAAAGATGCAGATACAATGACAAAAGAAGCATCAAATTGTTTATTAAAAACATTAGAAGAACCACCAAATTATATAACAATAATATTAATAGGTGCTAATGAAAGTATGTTTTTAAATACAATTAGATCTAGATGTACAAAAATATTATTTACTAAAATAAAAGATAATGAGTTAAAAGAATATTTGCAAAAAAATTATAACTTTAGTGATATAACTCAGAATATGCTAAAAGTGTTTGATGGGAGTATATCAAAAGCACTAATTATAAATGAAAAAAAAGAAATGTATGAACAAGTAGAAGAAATATTTACACAAATTGAAAAGTTCAAATTAATAGATGTATTAAATAAAATAGATGCATTATATAAAAACAAAGAAGATATATATGAAATTTTAGACTATATAAATGTAATACTATATGATAAAAGTAAAAATGACTTCAGATACTTAAAATACATAGATGCAGTTGAACAAACGAAAAAAAGCCTAAAGGGAAATAGTAATTACGATATGAGTATAGATAATTTGCTATATAAAATATGGGAGGAATAGTATTTGAAAGAAATAATAGGAGTAAGATTTAAGAAGCCAGGAAAAATATATTTTTTTGATCCAGGAAAATATAAAATAAGACAAGGGCAATTTGTAATTGTAGATACAGCAATGGGAGAAGAGTATGCAGAAGTAGTAATTAGCAATAGAAAAATGCCAGAAAATAAAATAGAAAATGAATTAAAACCGATAATAAGAATTGCTACATATAAAGATAAAAAGCATAATGAGGAAAACAAGAAAAAAGAAAAAGAAGCTTTTGGAATATGTGTAAAATATATAAAAAAGCACAAATTAGACATGAATTTAACAGATGTAGAATATAAATTTGATAATAGCAAAATATTATTTTATTTTACAGCAGATGGAAGAATAGACTTTAGAGAATTAGTAAAAGATCTTGCAGCAATATTTAAAACAAGAATAGAACTTCGCCAAATAGGAGTAAGAGATGAAGTAAAAAGAATCGGTGGAAATGGTGTATGTGGAAGAGAATTATGTTGTTGTTCATTTTTAGGTAATTTTGAAACAGTATCAATAAAAATGGCAAAGGAACAAAATATATCGCTAAATCCATCAAAAATTTCTGGAAATTGTGGAAGATTAATGTGTTGTTTAAAGTATGAGCAAGATGTATATGAAGAAAAATTGTCAAGACTTCCAAAAGTTGGAGCAATAGTAAAAACACAAGAAGATGGAGAAGGAATAGTAGATTCTATTGAAATATTAAAAGAAAAAGTAAGAGTTAAATTTAAGGATAAAGAAGGATTTTATTATAAAAAATTTAATGCAAGTGATATTAAAGTAATAAAAGATGTAGAGGAAAAAGATGATTTAAAAGGAATGAACAAAGAAGATATAAAACAATTAAAAGAACTAGAAAAACTAGAAGAATTAGACAAACAAACAGAAGAATATATATAGTAAAGGAGGCGAAAAAAATGGCATATAAGATTACAGATAAATGTATAAGTTGTGGAGCATGTGCAGCAAATTGTCCTGTAGAATGCATATCACAAGGAGCTGACAAATATGAAATAGATGAAAATGCATGCATAGGATGTGGAACATGTGCAGGTGTTTGTCCAGTAGATGCACCTTGTGAAGAATAATAAAATAAGAGGTTACAGAAATGTAACCTCTTTAATTAAATATTTAAAACTAATTTATTATCTACAAAATCAACATTTTTTATTTCATAATCCTTTAATTCGGAAGGCAAATTATCTGAAATACCATCAAATAAAACATTATCATTACTGATTACTTTAATTGGATATAGTTGAAGCTCCTTTAAGTACATATAAACACCTCCTTTCAATATTCCAAAAGTTTTTTTAATTCATTAAAATCAATATCTAAAACAATACAAAAAGCTATTAATTCAAAATCTTTTACTGATTTTTTATAATTTTCGATTCTATATATTTCATTTCTTTCAAAGTTAATACCTAATAATTCAAGTTTATGGCAAAGTTCAGTTTTATTATAGCCTTTATTTTTTCGAGCTTTTTTTAGAGTATCTCCTATAACATTAATTCTATTGTTTTCACCAAATTTTTTCATTACTACCTCCTATGATGTTGATTTTACATCACATATTATATTAAAATGAGGATAATTTATACTCGTAGAAAAAAGTATAAAATGTAAGAAAGGGGGTTAGTGTAAAATTTGAATTTGCAGAATTTACATAAATATGGTATAATACGCATATAATATGACAGTAATAATTTAATTATAGTTGCACATAATCAAGTTCATTGAAAAGTATTGAACTAAAAACATAATATAGAAATCAAAAGTGGTTACTATTCACAGACAATAGCAGTAATTAGCGAAGACTAAGTAATATATTTTATTTTGTAATGAAGACCCGACAGCCCATT
>CAOKHI010000079.1 GCA_948468275.1 uncultured Clostridium sp.
TTTCTCTTTCTGCCATTAACTGTTCAATCAGTTTTAGAATAAGTTCAGGTTGTGTCATCTCATTTGCCCCCTTTCCGTCCTTATGTAAGTGACTACCTTTTGACAATGAAAGGTTGTTATTATATTACAACATTATTTTTCATAATACAAGCGAACAAAACAAAATTTCACCTTTTTTCTAAAATCATTATCACACATTAACATTGACCATATTCCATAAATCAAGATAAATATTAGCTAATAATCTAAGTCGAATTCCTAATAAGTATTTAAGTATATATTTGATATGATTATAATAAATTATTTTAAAATTGTTGCCTTTTTATTTAATATAAAGCATAGCACGAAAACCACGGCTAGGAAAAGTAGCACTACAATTATCACGATAGCGATAACAAGGAGGATTAGTAGTATAAGAATTACCAAAGGAACCACCACGAACTACATATGAATTTAATGATACATTGTTATTGTAATTCCATTCATGACTATAAGATGTTTCTTGAGTCCATTCCCAAAGGTTACCAGCTATGTCATATAAATTTTTTTGTTTCACTTGTTCTGTACTACCTGTGGTCAATAGGAAGTGTGAATTTAAATTTGCATCTGTTCCGTTGCAAATTATTTACACTTTTAAAACCATCAGAAGTAATATTAGAATTATGGGAAGTGGCAATATTTGTATAGTATCCACGTAAATTTGTTAAAGACACGTTATCGTAGTTTCCCCAAGTTGCAGAAAATATATCTACACCTTTATCTTGTAAATATTTCATAATTACATCCCAACCGAGTTCCTGTAATAAGTCCACTTCTTACTGATGAGTGAGAGCTATACAATCTATCACACATTTCAATAGCAGTATAATAATCTGCATGATAATATGGTATACTATTAGATTTAATAACAATATTTCCTGTTGCTTTATTACTTCCAGAAGCTAAACTTCCATTATGTCTAGCTGTAAAGTTATAATTTTGCCATACCCAAGAATTTAAACCAGGTTGTACAGAGACTGTATCAAATAAAGAAGCATTATTATCAAAGATAACACTGTTTTCAAATTTACCAGTAGTTTCATTAAAAGTAGACACACCAGCTTCATATCTACCTACATAAAAACCACCATATTTTTCTATCTGTATAGTTTCAGACTTTGGAGTAGAAATGTCCCACTTAACATCTTCTTTACCGCCAATCAACTTTTTTGTAATCAGAAATATTACAAGGTATCCATACAAACTGATTACCAAGTAATTTAGTAGCATATTCATGAGAAGTTTTATCAATATTAGGATCATATTTATCAGCTTCATTATCAGAAATAACAACACCTGTATCAAAATTTCCACCAACATAATAAAAACCAATAGGAACAGGGATAATATCACCATTACCAATAGATACAGCATAAACGGTTGAAACTTTTGTAGAAGCAATAACTTCGGTTTTAGTTTCAGTAGAAACATAAGAAGGAGTGGAAGTAGTCCAATCATCAGGTAATTTTACAATAGTTCCTGCATCAGTTTCAGGAGTATTATCAGGAAGCACATCTGTACTAGCTAGTTTTTTATATAATTCGTCTAATTCATGTTGCTCTTTTTGGGATGCATTTATATATTTTTGACTAGCAAGTCCGAGCTTTATCAATCAAATTATCATTTCCTAAAATAAAATTGAGTACAACGCCAGATAAAATAAGTAATAAAATAATGGTTATTACTAAAGCAATTAAAGTAATAGCATTATTATTTTTTTTTAATTTCATATTAGTACAAAAATTAATTTTCACAATTATTCCTCCGTATCTTAATATATTTTTTCCTACTCTTAAAAATGTATACACATTATATATTTACTTAGATATGAAGTCAACAAAAATAATACTATAAAGAAAATAAAAAACACTCTTGTAGTATTATTTGTTTTCATAAGTTGTTATGTTTTAAGAATTTAGTAACTATTTTTCATATAAAATTATTAAAAAAATCTAGTTTTACCTTTAGAAATAAGTTATTGAAGATAGTGCTAAAAATATAAATAAACAATAGAAAAAATAGAAGCGAATGGAAGACCATAACTGTATACTGTTTATGAAAATGTACACATAACAAATAAAAGATAAATACATAAAAAGCAAACAATATTATTGACAATAAAAAACAGATTAATATAAAATGAATGCGAAAGAAGAAGGAGAAATTATGAATAATAGTATATCAAAAAATAGTAATAAGCAAATGGGCATTACATTAATAGCACTAATAATTACAATAATATTATTATTAATATTATCTGGATTAACATTAAATTTTGTAATAAAAGATGGTGGAATAATAGATAAAACCCAAAAAGCAAAACAGAAGTATACACAGGAAGAAGCAAAAGAAAAGTTAGAAATAGTTTTAGCACAATTAAAAGTAGATAAATATGGAGATAAAAATTATAATAAAAATGAATATATTGACAATAAATTAACAAATCAAAATATGATAGTAATAGATGATGTAGTAATAGTAGATGAATGGGGTTTTGAAATAGATAGGGAAGTTCCAAAAATAGAAAAAGAATTAGGAAAACAAGATTTTATAGCAATAAGAACATCATATATAGGAACAAGAGGATTTACTACAAAGATAGAATATTTAAATACAAAAGATGAGATAGAGGAATATATTTATATAGTAGATGAAACAGAATATAAAACTAATAAACAAGAATATACAATTGATAAACTAGAGCCAGAATCGATGCATAAAGTAAAAGTAATAGCAAAATGCAAAAATGGAAAAACGATACAAAGTAATTTAATAAATGTAAAACTAGAACCACTAACATATTTATACAAAGAAGGCGAGGAATATTTTGACTTAACAGGAGGATGGGAAGCAACAACACTACATGGATATGTAGGAAATAATCCCGTAGGAGTAAAACCAATAATGGATAAGCAATTATATTATATGAAAATTACACAACCACGCCATAACTATATAGCATATGGAAGTGCTACAACAGGTAAAAAGATAGATTTACAAAATTATAAAAAAATATGTCTTGAATATACAGCAACTTTAGGAGTATATTCAGCAGATGAAGTAATAAATTTTGGATTATATAATGGAAGTAATTATGTTATAGATACAGCATATGAAGAACATTTATGCTATAAAAAAGCAATAACAGAAAAAACAATATATGAAGTGGATATATCTAATATTAATGAAGAACTATTTGCACATATTATGTTAAAGTCTACTTTAGGACAAGTACAAGTTGTAATGTATCAGCTTTGGTTAGAGAAATAATATGAAATATTTATAATTATAAATATTTCATTACTCAGAACACTATATTTACATTTGAATTTAGTTACACTAATCTTTTTTCTTTTTTTCCTCTGGAATAACAATATTCTTTTTTTTCTCGTCCTTAGTTTTAGGTTTTGCAATAGACAAATGCTTATATACAGGGGAAATTTCTAAATCATTTCCGTCTCCATTTACTATTTCTATCTTTTTTTGAGAATTAGACATACAACACACTCTCCTTACATATCAATATTAACACATAAAACAAAAAAGTGCAAACAATGAATTTTTTCGTTTGTCCCATTTTTTTGTTTTTATTTAGATTTTACACTTACA
>CAOKHI010000080.1 GCA_948468275.1 uncultured Clostridium sp.
AATTTTTTTGTTTTAACTCTTATTCTCATTCTCTTCTTTCTCCTTTGCTTCTTTCTTCTTATTTTTTCCTTCTTTTTCAATTATATTCATATTATATATTTCTTTATTTATTAAGTCAATTAAATATTTTACTTTTAGTGTTTATATATTATTCTTATTGTGACATTCATTTTCATAACTTGTTTATACATAATTTTTGTAGCTCTTTAATTGTAATTACTTAATAAAAAGATATATTATCCTAACAAATATCTTCAATAAAAAAAACATACAATTCTTACAGATTTGTATATCTTTTTATCTTATACTTTTTATTTTTTCTTTGTAAAAACTATTTCTTTTAATAAAATATTTTTCTTTTTCATTTTTTGCTATGGTATTAACACTACACGAAAACTAATATATCCAAAAGCTCCATTTGTATCACTACTGAATGCAAATATTCCGCTAGTTGCTCCATCACTAGAAGATCCGCCCACGTGTAAAAACAGGAGCAGCTGTGTGGGCAAAGTAACGGCAATCTTTATTCCAGTCTTTGTTTTCTAGTGTAGCATCCCCAATTATATATTGATGATAGTCAGTATTTAGTGTTCTATAATTATATAAATTTAAATATTTTTTTGCGAAATCTAATGCTGAAATTTCTGGTTTAATGTGATTTGGTATTCCAAATATTGAACTTGCATAGTATAAATCTTTTGAGCCATCTGTTGAATTACCTTTTATAACTCCTGCTACATATTCCCATGCTCCACCTGCTAAGTCATATATTCCATATACTGTTCCTGTTGTACTTGCTTTTGGTCCATTTGCTGAATTATATGCCAATACTTCTGTACTTTTTGCATCTTTACTTGTTCCAACTGAACCTGTTATGTATGACGTGCTTGAATTATTCCATATTTGGTATTCTTTATCGCCTTTTTCACCATTAATACTTTCTGAGTTATATACTCCATATTTACTTTGACTTAGTATTGCTACTGCTCCCCATTCTATATTTTTCATCATATGACTATCTCCTACTGAACCTGCTAATACTTCATCATTATTAGTCATTTTTTTAGATACTGTAAAAATATTTTTGGTTTCAATGTTTCTCCAACTTGGATTATTTGGTATTACTTGTACTTTTAAATTCGAATTGTTTCCACCACCATTAGTTGCTGTTGGTGTATTACTTACTGCTTCAAATTTAGCAACCCAAATCCCATCTAATTCCCCAAATCCTCCATTTCCTTCGTTTGTAAACGCTGGGTGTATAATATAATTCTTGTCTGTGTCTGGAGTTATTTGATCCTTTTTTATAAATTTTACTTCTATTTGACTTGCTGTTGCATTAGTTGGTACAACATATTCATATCTTGGTATCCATACCCAATAAGCTTCTAAGTTCTCTGTTTCACTCACTTTATTAGTAGTCTTTATATTAGCCCATTTTCCTTTTTCATAATCATACCAATTATCTGGCTGTATGGTCTGTTTGTCATTTATTTCATATTCTGTTCCTTCTTCATTTAACTCCCATGTTACATATGTTTTTTGTGCTATTGCATCTAAATTTGGTGCATTTGCTCCACTTTTATCTGCTATAATTGGTTCATCTTTCACTGTTTTTACATTTAATATTTCAGATACTTTTATTTCATAACTCCCTTTATTTGTAATTAGCGTTTTGTCTATTAATTTATCTTCTTCTGATAATGCACCATATTTCTCTAAAATTTCTTTTAAAATATTATCTGATACATTTTCTTTATTTTCTACTTGTTTATCTAGTATATTAGTTTGTATCTCTTCTTTTATCCTTGCTATTTCTGTTTGCATTTTTACATCTTCTGCTCTATTTATTAAATTATTATTCATTATAATTCCAATTGTCATCCCTGCAAGAATTAATAATATTATTATTGTAATTATTAACGCTATTAGTGTTATTGCTTTACTTTCTTTTATATACTTATTAAACTCTTCTGCTTTATCTTTTATTCTCATTATTCTTTCTCCTTGGCTTCTTTTTTCTTATTTTTCCTGCTTTTTCAATTATATTCATATTATATTCTTCTTTTAGATAAACTATAAGCCACACTATTTAGTAGCATAGCTATATATAATCATTTTTCTATTTTTTGTCAATCGTTTTCATTTATTTTTTATTAAATTTTGTTGAACTTACATTTGAGATTCTTATTTTTTAGTGTATTTATTTAATGTTTTTTAGCATATTTGTATTATTTATTATTTGCCATTTTAATATAGGATATCCATTATTATACTTCCATGTCCCATCTTCATTTTTCACATCATTTACCCATGTATTCTCACTATATTCTCCTGAATTTAATAATTCTGCTGTTGCATTTGTTGTATAGCAATTTACATCTCTTGAACTTCCATCAAGTGCATTTGCCCAACCAGTAATCTGACCTTTATATGATTGTCCAGAAATGATTCCTATATTGTAGCAATTATACGTATATGCTGTTGGTTGCCCTGCTCTTCCTGCTGCCCCGTTTATTCCTCCTACATTTCTTATTAATGCATATATATTTGCTGTATTATAACAGTTATATACATTTGCATATTGATTATATCGTATTATTCCTCCTGCTGAACAGTCACCTGTAGCATTTATATTTCCTTTGTTAAAACATAACGATATTTCACTTTTTGAATATGCAAATCCTATTATTCCTCCAACATTATCATTAGCATTAATTGTAGCTTCATTACCACATTCATACACTTTCCCCTCATTACACCTTCCTGCAATTCCTCCGAATATATCCATTTCCTTTTATCTCTACATAATTAATACATTTTTCAATTGTTCCTTTATTTTCCCCTGTAATACCTCCAATATGACTAGCATTACTAAATAGCATCTTTCCTTTAATTTTTGTTTCTTTAATATTTCCTTCACTAATTCCAAATAGCCCTTGATAATTCAATTGTTCATTACTATTCATATATAAATTTGAAATTGTATGTCCATTTCCTTCAAATGTTCCTTTAAATATTAGTTTTGTGTCTACTCCATAATTTGCAATTGGTATCCATTGATTTTCTTCTGCTCCCTCTAAGTCTATATCTGCCATTACTCGCGCTGTTCTTCCTTCAAATGTTCTTCCACTATTTACTTTATCTCTAAAAGTTTCCATGTCTTGTCTGTTCCATATGTCCATATCTTCTGTTATGTCTGTTACTTCTACTTTTGCTATTTTGTAGTTTCCATTTTCATCTTTTGCATATATTGTATATATTCCATTTTCTGTTATTTCTTTGTTTATTGCATATGTTCCATCTACTTTTTCTGGTACTTCTATTGTTTCCCCATTTATTATAATTTCACTTATTACTCCATCATATGCTATATTTCCTAATATATTTGCATTTACATAGTCTTCTCTTATTTTTGCTTCTGC
>CAOKHI010000081.1 GCA_948468275.1 uncultured Clostridium sp.
GAGCTTGGAGGGCGAAATGAAAAAATAAAATATATTACTTAGCCGTAGCGGATTATATATGCTGTGAACTGTAACATTATAATAGTACAATTAAAAAATAAAACAAAAAAACTATTGCACTTATAGGAAATTTGTGCTAATATTATATTATTGTAAAACAAAGGGGTATAGTGTCAATGGTTAGCACGATGGTCTCCAAAACCACAAGTCTGAGTTCGAGTCTTAGTACCCCTGCCATATAATATTGTTAAAAGGGAGTAGCTTATAATTACTAATCAACAATCGCGATAGTTTATCTGGTTAGTAAGCTTATATTTTTAAGTAAGCAAGACTTTTAAATAAAATCAGTAAATATTTGCGGATTTTATTTAAAAGTCTTATTTTTGTATATAATATAATAAAAAGGAGAGATTGATTTGGAGAAAAATTGGTTTAATAAGTCAGTACAAGATGTAAAAAGTGAATTAGAAACAAACTTAGAACAGGGATTAACAAGTGGACAAGCGCAAGAAAAGCAAGAAAAATATGGATTTAATGAATTAAAAGCAAAAAAGAAAAAAACATTATTTCAAAAATTTGTAGAACAATTTAAAGATTTTACAATAATAGTTTTAATTGTAGCTGCAATAGTATCTGGAATAGTTGGAATATCAGAAGGAGAAGGAATTACAGATACAATAATAATATTAATAGTAGTTATATTAAATGCAGTAATTGGAGTAATACAAGAAAGTAAAGCAGAAAAGTCATTAGAAGCTTTACAAAAATTAAGTGATCATGCATCTAAAGTAATAAGAGATGGAAAACTAGAAGTAATTCCTTCTAAGTTACTTGTTCCAGGTGATATAGTAGTACTTGAAACAGGAGATTATATACCAGCAGATTTAAGAATTATAGAAGCAGTAAATTTAAAATCACAAGAAGCTGCACTAACAGGTGAATCTGTTCCAGTTGAAAAACAAGAATTAGTAATTGATGATAACAAAGTTGGATTAGGAGATAGAATAAATATGCTATTTTCTTCAAGCCTTATAACATATGGTAGAGGAAAAGGAATTGTTGTAGAAACAGGAATGAATACAGAAGTTGGAAAAATAGCAGGAATGCTAGATGCAACTGAAGAAACAGTAACACCATTACAAGAAAAATTAAACAAACTTCGGAAAAACACTAGGACTTGTAGCACTTGCAATATGTGCAGTAATATTTGTTATAGGGCTAATATATGGAAAAGAACCAATTCATATGTTCATGACAGCTGTTAGCTTAGCTGTTGCAGCTATACCAGAAGGACTAGTTGCAGTATCTACAATAGTACTTGCAATAGGTGTGCAAAGAATGGTAAAGAAAAATGCAATAGTAAAAAAACTTCCAGCAGTAGAAACATTAGGAAGTGCAACAGTTATATGTTCAGATAAAACAGGAACATTAACACAAAATAAAATGACAGTAAAACAAATTTACTATAACAACAAATTAGTAGATATAGATAAACAAGAAAAACAAGATAATGAAGAACTAAAAAAATTAATACATGCAAGTATGTTATGTAATGATACAAAAATAGCAAAAGATTTAACTCTAACAGGGGATCCAACAGAAACAGCACTAATAGACATGGGATTTGATTTTGGTTTTGAACCAAGCATATATGAAAACTTACCAAGAGTTGAAGAAATTCCATTTGATTCAGACAGAAAATTAATGACAACAGTCCACAAAAATGGTGAAAAATATATAGTATATACAAAAGGTGGAGTAGATGAATTACTAAATAATACAATAGCATATATAGTAAATGGAGAAATAAAAAACGATATATTAGAATATAAAAAAGAAATACAAAAAAACAACGAAGAAATGGCGAAAAATGCATTAAGAGTATTAGCTATGGGATATAAAGAATTAGACCATATGCCAACAAAAGAAGAAATGAAAAACATAGAAACAGATTTAATATATATAGGAATGGTAGGTATGATAGACCCTCCAAGAGAAGAAGCCAAAATAGCAGTAGAAAAATGTAAAACAGCAGGAATAAAAACAGTAATGATTACAGGGGATCATAAAATAACAGCAATAGCAATAGCAAAAGCATTAGGAATACTAGAAGATGAAAAAGAAGCACTAACAGGACTAGAATTAGAACAAATGACAGATGAAGAATTAACAAAAAATATAAGACAATACTCTGTATATGCAAGAGTTTCACCAGAACATAAAGTACGAATAGTAAAAGCATGGAAAGAACAAGGAGAAATAGTAGCAATGACAGGAGATGGTGTAAATGATGCACCAGCACTAAAAACAGCCAACATAGGCTGTGCAATGGGAATGGTTGGAACCGATGTTGCAAAAGAAGCGGCAGATGTAATATTAACAGATGACAACTTTGCAACAGTAGTATCTGCAGTAGAAGAAGGACGACGTATATATGATAATATTTTAAAAGCTATACAATATTTATTGTCTAGCAATGTTGGAGAAATAATTGTGCTATTTGTTGCAATATTAATAACACCATTAATTGCAAAATGGTTTAACATAACAAATATAGGAGCATTAGAACCATTATTACCAATACACATATTGTGGATAAATTTAGTAACAGATGCGCTTCCAGCTTTAGCCTTAGCTACAGACCCTGCTACAAAAGATATAATGAAGAGAAAACCAATAGAGCCAAAAAAAGGTATTTTTACAAAAGGAATGACACTAAGAATAGTATACCAAGGAATAATGATAGGTACATTAACATTAATAGCATTTTGCATAGGACTTGCAACTCCAAATATACAAGGAAGTCCAGAATATGTAGAACATGTAAGAATAGAAATAGGTCAAACAATGGCATTTTCAGTATTAGCACTATCTCAATTAGTACATGTATTTAATGTAAGAGATAACAAAAACTCTATATTTAAATCAAATCCATTTAACAACAAACAATTAATATTAGCAATATTTGTATCTACAATGTTAATGATAACAATATTATTAGTACCAGCTTTAAGGCAAATATTTAGTATATGGAAATTACCAGTAGAAAATATATTAGAAGTATTATTACTTGTATTTTCGCCATTAGTAATTGTAGAAATATTTAAGCTATTTAAAATAAATACAGTAAAAGATGAATAAATGTTACTATTCACAGACAATAGCAGTAAGTAGCGAAGACTAAGTAATATATT
>CAOKHI010000082.1 GCA_948468275.1 uncultured Clostridium sp.
TGTAAGTGTAAAATCTAAATAAAAACAAAAAAATGGGACAAACGAAAAAATTCTACAATGTATTCAATTTGACATTATAAAAAAAGTGATATAAAATACTTTTGATGATTGGAGTTGAAAAAGATGATAGAATTAGAAGAAAATAAACACGAACTTTGTGATATAAGAAAAAGAATTGAAAGTATTGGTGATTCTCTTTGACTTGGATAAAATTGAATTAGAGCTGAAAGAATTAGAAAATAAAACTATGCAAGATGGATTTTGGAATGATAATAAAAATTCAAGTATAGTTTTACAAAAAATTAAAAGTTTAAAAAATAAACACACAAAATTTAGTAGTATTTGTAATGAATTAACAACTTTAGAAGAATTAAATGAACTTCTTAGTATAGAAGAAGATTTAGAATTAATATCTGAATTATTAAAAAATACAAAGAACTTAGAAACAAAAATAGAAAAACTTGAAATAGAAACACTTTTATCTGGAAAATATGATAAAAATAATGCAATAATTACACTACATCCAGGTGCAGGTGGAACAGAATCACAAGATTGGGTTGAAATGCTTTATAGAATGTATTGTAAATGGAGTAGTGCAAATGGATATACAGTAAAAGAATTAGAATATTTAGAAGGTGATGAGGCTGGAATAAAAAGTGTTACTGCATTAATTAGTGGAGAAAATGCTTATGGATATCTAAAATCTGAAATTGGTGTTCATAGATTAGTTAGAATATCTCCATTTGATGCAGGTGGAAGACGCCATACTTCTTTTGCATCTGTAGAAGTATTACCAGAAATATCAGAAGATATAGAATTAGCAATAAATATAGATGATTTACGAATAGATACATATCGTGCATCAGGTGCAGGAGGACAGCATATAAATAAAACTGATTCAGCAGTTAGAATTACACATATACCAACAAATACTGTAGTTTCTTGTCAAACAGAAAGATCCCAAATACAAAATAAAGAAACTGCAATGAAAATGTTAAAATCAAAATTATTAGATTTAAAAGAAAAAGAACAAAAAGAAAAAATTGAAGATTTGAAAGGAGAACAAAAAGAAATAGCATGGGGAAGTCAAATACGTTCATATGTATTTTGTCCTTATACTATGGTAAAAGATCATAGAACAAACTATGAAACAGGAAATGTTGCAGCTGTTATGGATGGTGACTTAAATGGTTTTATAGAAATATATTTAAAAAGTTTAATACAATAAAGAAACTTTTCTATATTTTATAAATATAATATTATATATAACTGAATTTAAACTTAAATACAGTTTTTACATTAGGAAAAGAAGGTGCCATCATGGGCATAATTGTACAAAAATTTGGAGGAAGTTCTGTAGAAAATACAGATAAATTATTTAATGTATGTAGTCATATAATAAAAGAATATGATAAAGGAAATTATGTTGTAGTAGTTGTATCGGCACAGCGGAAAAACAACAGATAAGTTAATTAGTGAGGAATCACAAATAACCACAAGACCAAATAAAAGAGAACATGATGTACTTGTATCAGTTGGAGAACAAATAACAATTTCTAAACTATGTATGTGCTTAGAAAAATTAGGATATGAAGCCATATCATATACAGGATGGCAAATACCAATAATTACAAATAGTGTTTTTGGAAATGCTAGAATTAAAAATATAGATAATTCAAAAATAATAGAAAATCTAAAAAATGGTAAAATTGTTGTAATAGCAGGATTTCAAGGAATAGATGAACAAGAAAATATAACAACTTTGGGTAGAGGTGGCTCAGATACAACCGCTGTTGCAATTGCATCAAGTATAGAAGCTGATAGATGCGACATATATACAGATGTAGATGGTGTGTATTCATCAGATCCAAGAATTATAAAAAATGTAACTAAAATAGATACTATTTCATACGACGAAATGTTAGAACTATCAAGTTTAGGAGCTAAAGTATTACACAATAGATGTGTAGAAATTGGTAAAAAATACAATATACCAATTATAGTAAAATCTACTTTCGAAAAAGAAAGTAAAGGAACATTAGTAGAAAACAAAAATTATATGGAAGATTTAAGTATAAGTGGTGTTTCTAAAGAAGATGGTATAGCACGTATTACACTAATAGGAAAAAACAACAAGATAGGCAGGATATATAAAGTATTTAAATTATTAGCAGATAATGATATAAATGTAGATATAGTATCACAATCTTTTGGAGAACACATTGCAAAAGATATTTCATTTGCAATAAAAGAAAAGAAGTTGGATATAGCATTAGAAATTTTAAATCATTGTGCAGATGAATTAGATATAAAAGAAATACAATCATGCAAGGGGTTATCAAAAGTTTCAATAGTAGGTATAGGTATATCAAATAATCCTGGTGTTGCAGCAACACTATTTGAAGTATTATATGAAAATAATGTAAATATGCATATGATAAGTACATCAGAAATAAAAATATCAGTGTTAGTAAATGAAAACGTAGCCGAAAATACATTAAAAGCACTTCACGACAAATTTATTCGAGTCCCAGTCTGCTAAAAAGCAAGACTGGGACTCGTGTGTGCGTGTCCTTTAATATTTAGGAAATTGTAAAACACCATTATGCTCTATTCTAGTAATCATGTAACATCTATCTAATGTTATACAATAGTCATTACATCGAATAAAAATTTCTTCATCTAGTCTTTTTACTAGACCAAATAATCCGCAAGTTAGTACATCAACTTCAGGTATGAAGGCCTCAGTTTGGTGTCTAACTAAACGTTCAACTACTGGCATAATGTTTTTGTTAAAAAATACAGTTCCCATAAAAATTCCTTTCACTATTTAATAAAAGGTTGACAGTTACATGTACAATTCGCTGTACCAACGTATAATATAATTATAATATATTATTTCAAAAAGTACAAATATTTTTAAAACAACCCACAAATTCACTTTTTTCAAGGAATTATGAATAGTTAGCAAATAGCAAAAAAAATTTTTCACTTTATAATTCCAGGTTACTTAAAAAAGTAAATTCCAGTTGAAAATTTTTTTGATAATATAAGAGAA
>CAOKHI010000083.1 GCA_948468275.1 uncultured Clostridium sp.
TGTAAGTGTAAAATCTAAATAAAAACAAAAAAATGGGACAAACGAAAAAATTCTTCAAAATCACATTTGACATTTATTAAAATTCCGTGTATAATAGAGATAGAAAATGAGAGCCACAGACAATGTGTGCTACCTATATGAATAGTTTACACCACAAAGCTCGGCGAAAGCGTATGTGGTGTATTTTTATATTTGTTTATCAGTCCACATTATGTATATAATACACAACAAGGCGATATTTATGGTTATTGATAACATTAATCCTATAATTAGGAATAGTAAAAACTCTACCATAAGCGACCACCTCCTCGCTCTCAACATAAGTTGAGGTTTAGAGGTAACACACACATCTGCTTTTATCTCATTTCTATCGTTATATACTATACACTATGTTTTTATAGAATACAAGCAAACAAACTAAATTTATACAATTATTTGAATTTTTCTACCTAAAAAAGAATAAATGAATTAATCATCTATTCTTTTATATATTAGACAGATTCAATTAAAAGGTAATATGTACAAAGTTAATGAAGTACAAAATATTCTAGTATTTTATATGTATACTGTAATAATTTATTATTATATTAGTATTTGTTTGCTGTTTTTTCTTTTCACTTTTATCGTGATACTTTTCTATTAAGGAAGTTTTTATTCCTTCAATAATTGTTCCTATTATCTTTCCAATTATAGCACCACATAGTCCACCTATTTTTGAAAATTGCAATATTAATTGCACGTTTTTTTATTAAAAATTTAAAAATCTTTAAACGTTAGTTTTTATGCTACTTTTTCTTCTTGATAATATTCCTCAGATGTCTTAAATTTCAATATCTTTCGTGGATAATTATTTATCCATTTTTCTATTCTTTTTACTTCTTCTTGTGTTAAATTCTTAAAACTTGTTCCTTTCGGTAAAAATCTTCTTATCATTTTATTTATATTTTCATTTGTCCCTCTTTGCCATGAGCAGTATGCATCTGCAAAGTATTGACTTGTTCTTGCTTTTTTACTTCCTGTATATGATTTCTCTATTATTTTCCAATTTCTAAATTCTGATCCATTGTCTGTTGTTATTGTTTTAAATGTTTCTCTAAATTTTACTACTCCTAATTTTCTTTCTATTCTATCTAATGCTCTTCCTACACTTTCTGCTGTTTTATCTGGAATTAATTCTATTATTTCTTTTCTTGTCTTTCTTTCACTTAATACTAGTAAATATGGTTCTTTTTGTCCTTTTAATCCTTCTACTAAATCCATCTCCCAATGTCCTATTTCTTCTCTTGTTTTTATTTCTTCTGGTCTATCATGTATTGTTTTTCCTTCTTTATTTGGTTTTAAAAACTCTGTTTCTTCCTTTTTAATCTTTTCTTTTTTCTTATATTTTCCACATGTTAGGTCTTTTCTTTCTACTTCTAATATTTCTTTATCTATATAGTTATATATCGTCTTAAAACACAATGTCGTTTTAAATTTTGATTGCTTTATTTTATATTCCACTACTTCTGGCGAACTTTTTTCTTCTTTTATTTCTTTCTCAATAAAATTGGCTAGCTTCATATCATTTCCTATTTTTAAATTTGTTCCTTTTGCTGTTTCATTTTCTTCATTCCTTCTTTGTGCTACTTCTGCACAATACTTCCATACTGCTAGATATGATGTTTCTAATTCTACTAATCCTAATTTTATATCCCTACTTATTGTTGTTCTATGTTTTCCTAATATATTTCCAATTTCTGTATAGTTTAAATGTTGATCATTATACAATGTTTCAATTTTTATTCTTTCTTTGTACGTTAATTGTTTAAATTCTCTTTTATTTGTGATATACTGTTCTTGACACATAATTAAAAACCTCCAATGTTTAGTCTCGCAACTAACATTTTATTTGATTTTTAATTATGTGTCTATATTTTTATGCCTACAACGTGCATTTAATTATACAATATTCATAACATTTTTTAACATATGCAATTTGTTTTTTATAACAATTTTATAACATCTAGTTTGAATTTTTACTTTTTCAATCTCTGAAACCCTTGAAAACACTGCATTCTTATATTTAATACAAAAACATATAAAAAAGCAATAAAATGTTGATATTTCAACGTTTTCTTGCTTTTCCATTGGAGGCGTAAACCAAATCAGAATAACCTACAATGTCAATAAAATAGCTACATTCAAGGCTTCGCATTCTTTAATGTACAACTGTTGTACAGCATATTTTATAAATTATTGTTTAAAACATTAATGTATGTATTTGATGTTTTTTGAAAAACTATTCAAATAGTTTATAATAAAATTATCTATTCAAATTTTTTTATAATGAAATTACCCCAAATTGTATTTTCAGCCTTTCTATTTGTACTTAGGAGAGTTTCAAAATAATCAATAAGTTTAACAAATTGACTTGTCTTATTTAATATTTGTATCATTTCATCTTTAGTCAAATAGTTATAATATTTGCCTTGATTTATCTCATATCTGGTTCCTATTTTAAAAGAAGTATAAATTATTCCATTAACTTTTAAAGAACTTATCATTTTAATTAAAATATTTGATAAATTTTCTTTTTCAACATGCAATATTGAAGAACAAGCCCATATTCCATCATAAGTATTTATATCATTTAGTTCATCAAATTTCATACAAGTTACTTCTTGATTTATATATTTACTAGCTAGCTTACACATTTCTATTGAACCGTCTATTGCTTTAACCTTATAACCATTGTCTAGAAAATATTTACTATCTCTTCTAGAACCACATCCAAAATCTAAAATATATGCATTAGGTGGTAAATGCTTCAAGAATTTATTATAGTTTTCTTGTAAGTTTCCAACTAATGTTTGATCGCATTATATCTTTGCATTTCGATTATAATATTCTAAGGTATTATATTTCTCTTTCATAATTTCCCCTTTGAATTTTTTCGTTAGTTCAAAACCATTGAAGGAGTAAGTATAAAAAGTCATAA